>JAUWRA010000137.1 GCA_030610815.1 Methanosarcinales archaeon | reverse complement strand
TTTTGTATCCTTTTCTAGAGATTTTATCTTCTTTTTTAGTTCTTCACTACTCAGATGTCGCAAAATTTTAATAGATTCTGGTCTTGTCATTAAAATATATATGGAATGTTATAAGTTATAAAGGTTATGGCCTTAACTATAATTGGGGCCGGAAGAAGCAGGATATTAAAAAAAACGAGGCCGGTCTCAAAGGCATCGCGGCCAGGCTCTGGCTTTTATCCCACTATTTTTATTTCTACAGCAGCGCCAGCCCCAGGAAATTGGCAGCACCACCTACCACAATAGACAGTACAATAGTGAATCCGGAGATAAGCACCATATTGCGCCATCCAAGTTCTTTACCGATCACTGCTATGGTAGCCGCGCAGGGAACATAGATGGTTGCCACCAGTGCGAATACATATATCTGCAGGGGCGTCATCACATCAATGAACATAGCCGTACCAGCCAGCACAGCCAGTATCTCAAGTGCCATCTCCTTACGCAGGATGCCGAATATGAATGCCGTTGCAGCAAATGCCGGCAGCCCCAGGAATCCTACAAATACAGGTCTTAACATGTCTTCGAACACTGCCAGCATGCCCAGCTCATCAACCACGCCCAGAATGCTGCTGCCCACTATCAGTATAGGGAATGCCACATAAACGAACCCCTTCATCCTGAACCAGGTCTTTTTCACTATCACCTGCATATCAGGGTACCGCAGTGGCGGCATTTCCATGATAAAGCCCATTTGCTCCCCAGGCAGCCCTTTACCCAGCATCCACCCAGTCAGCAGTATGATCACCAGTTCGATGAAATAGATGGACATAGCGGCCCAGAATCCAACAAAGACACCCACAAGCCCCATGATTATTACTGTCCGCGCAGAACAGGGTGTCAGTGCGACCATGGTTATGGTGATGATGCGCTCCCTGTGGGTGTTAAGGGTACGGGCCGCAATAATGGCAGGGACATTGCACCCGTATCCAAGCAGCATGGGGATAATGGCGCGACCGTGCAGTCCCAATCTGTGCATGTACCTATCCAGCAGGAATGCTGCCCTTGGCAGGTATCCCGTATCCTCCATCATCGACAGGAAGATGTAGAACGTGCCTATAAAGGGTATTACGATAGCAAGCCCCGCTTCCATGCCCAGCAGTCCGAAGATTATAGCGCTTACGACCAGCGGATGTACCCCGCTCAATGCCGCAGATACCGGAGTTATCAGGTACGTTTGGAAAATATCAATGATAATTGTCTCCAGATACCCGCCCACCTTGAATACTACATAGAACATTGTTAGCATCAACAAGGCAAATATCGGCAGCCCCCAGCGGCTGGATGTCAGTATTTCATCTACCCGGTCAATAAATTGCCTTGGTACCTGATGCTTTTCCTGGGCAGTCTGCTCAATGGCACCGGCTTCGCCATAGCGGTCCTTTATGATGGTATCCTTGATGGGCTGGCCATGGGTCTCCTCTATCCGGGGCGGTATACTGGCGGCTTCCATCACTTGTTTTGGATTTTCGCAATAACCCTCAATAAAGTCGCGGTCACCTTCAAGAGCCCTGATACAGATGCCACGGCTAATGTCAGGAATTTGCTCTCTGATTTTTTCAATGGCCTGCTCTACATGGTCGTCGTATTTTACCTGGCAGCGTCTGCGCCGTTTGCGTCCACAGTGTGGTAAGTCAACAGGCAGGGGACGTATCACCTCGATCGCCCTGTGCAGGGCAGTATCAATACCCTTGCCGCGAATAGCAATGGTAGGGATAACCGGTACGCCCAGTTCTGCCTCCAGCGCCTCCACGTCGATCTTGATACCCATCTGTTCGGCTGCATCTACCTGATTTAATGCTACAACTATGGGTATGTCGATCTCAAGCAATTGCAGTGTCAGGTTAAGGTTCCTGGCAAGCCTGGTGGCATCGATAATATTTATTACCACATCAGGGCGTTCCCTGATAAGGTACTTCATTGCTGCCTTTTCATCTTCAGTGGATGCCGATAATGAATAGATACCTGGCAGGTCCACCACATTGATGGACTCACCTTCATGTTTCAGGGTGCCTTTAATGATCTCTACGGTTGTGCCTGGATAGTTGGATACTTCCACGCCTACACCGGTAAGCCTGGAGAAGAAAGCACTCTTGCCCACATTCGGGTTGCCTACCAGTGCAATGGTCATGGGGTCGGAAGAATCGGAATTAATGTTTGTATCGATATCGGTATCACAACAGGATCGCAATTATTGTTCACGCCCCATGGCTCTGGACCATTATCTTGCTGGCTATATTTTTCCCCACAGCAACTTCGGTACCCATGGCTGTGATAGACAGGGTGCCCTGCCCCAGTTTTCGTTTCACCTGTATCTCCTGGTCAGGTATGAGGCCTATGGACGACAGCCTGTCCTTTATCTCCCTGGTCAGGGATATGATCTTAATTGTGCCTTGCTCACCCTCCTTTAATTCTGACAGCGGGATATAATCACGATATGATGCGTTGAGCGCTTCGGTAGGACAGCATTCACCATGGCCGATGGGATTCCCGTCAGGACATATTTCCGGATGCCCCATATAGGCGCACATCTTTTCAAGTGTTGTCTCTGAGATGGAATGTTCCATTTCACAGGCTTCTGCATGGGCAAACTTTGGGTCCAGATCCAGTACGTCAACGAGGAAGGTTTCAAGCAGTTGATGGCGGCGTTTGATCCTCATTGCTTCAGTGCAGCCTTTTGGGGTAAGGGTTACGCCGTGGTAAGGTGTGTATTTAATATAACCGGATCCAAAGAGTTTCCGGATCATCTCAGTAACACTTGGTGGTGAGAGTTTTAGTTCTTCAGCTATCTGGTTAGTCTTTGCAGGACCCTTGTTTTTATTAGTAAGGTAAAGTATGGTTTCAAGATATTCTTCAATTCGTTCGTTTGTCATTGTAAATACACTGCGACATGTTTAGGCTTTCCTAATTATATAGTTTGTGAATGTAGGTATCCAGAGAACTAATAAGTAATAGTTATACTATAATATAACCAACATTTTATATAGGTGAAATAAATTGCGCAAAAAGCTGACAGTGATACCGGAAAGATGTTCCGGCTGCAGGGTATGTGAACTGGTCTGTGCCATATCCCATGCCGGTGTCAACAATCCAAAAAAGGCCAACATAAGAGTCATTTCACTATATCCGCATCCTGTTATCAAGATGCCTGTCGTGTGTGACCAGTGCAAGAAGCCAAAATGCAGGGATGCATGTCCCACCGATGCCATTGTGGTCACAGATGGCGTGGTAACCATACTGGAGGATAGGTGTATCTCCTGCCATGCCTGTGTAAGTGCATGTCCTATCGGTGCCATATTCGTGCATGAAGATATAGAGACACCATTCAAATGCGACATGTGCGGCGGCAACCCAAAGTGCGTAGCAGCATGTCCCAAAAAAGCCATACTGTATGTCCCGGAGCATACCCTGGGCCAGGCACACCGCTTAGCATCAGCATTACAATATGCCAACATGCAGGAAGTAGAATATTTTGAGCATGGTGAGAAGAAAAAACTGAGATACGCCGAGATAGAGACAGGCGGTACAAGAGGTGATTCCAGGTGAGCATCAATGGTGGATATTTCATGAAGGTCCTGCACGTTGACCTGAGCGAGTGCAAAACCCATGTAGAAGAAGTAGACGAGGAGTTCGCCCTGAAATATATCGGGGGAAGAGGTTGGGGTGCCAGGCTGGTATGGGAGCACTTGAAAGAGGATACTGACCCCTTAAGTCCCGAAAATATCATAGTAATAGCTCCCGGCCCCTTATCAGGATTATACCTGCCCTCATCCGGAAAAACATCCATTTGTTCCATCAGCCCGACCACAGGCATATACGGGGACAGCAATATAGGCGGCATGTTCGGAGTGGAACTGCGCCAGGCAGGGTTCGATGCAATGGTTATCAAGGGTAAGGCACCCGAGCTATCCTACCTCTGGATAGATGATGATGATATCCAGTTAAAGAACGCTGAAAAGTATGCAGGTATGGGCAGCATAGAGACCGAACACCAGTTACGTGAGGATATCGGTGATGAGACCGTGAAGGTGGCATCCATTGGTCCCGCAGGTGAGAAAATGGTCAAAATGGCATGCATAACAGCAGACTGGGGACGCAATGCCGGACGTACTGGTATGGGTGCCATTCTGGGTTCAAAGAACCTGAAAGCCATTGCCATAAGGGGCACCAGGGACCTGCCTGTTGCAGACCTGAAACGCCTCACCAGGATCAGTGACAAAGCATACAAGAAACTTTCCCGGCACAACCTGTTCGAGTTCTGGCAGCGCCAGGGCCTGATGAGTGTCATCGATTATGCCAATACGGCAGGCATCATACCCACCCACAACTTCAAGGATACCCATTTCGAGGAAGCCGATAAGATAAACGGCGATGTCATGGAACTGGAATACAAGATAGGTGATACTGCCTGTTTTGGCTGTCCCATGGCATGCGGTAATGTGAACCTGGTCAAGGACGGAAAGTATGCAGGCACGGTCATCGAGGGGCCCGAATACGAGACTGCTGCCATGTTCGGCTCCAATGTGGGTGTTAGTGATTTTAGTGCCATACTCAGGGCCAATTACCTGTGTGACGAGTACGGTATAGATACTATTACAGCAGGCAGCCTCATCAGTGTCATGATAGAGGCCTATGAGAAAGACCTGGTCACACTGGAAGACCTGGACGGTATGGCATTGAACTGGGGCGATGACGAAAGTATCATGGAAATGATACGCAAGATCGCCTTCAGGGAAGGTGTTGGTGATACACTGGCAGAGGGTGCATACGGCGTGATAGAACGCTGGCCTCAACTGGCACCCATCATAAACCATGTGAAGGGACTGGACCAGTCTGCATACGATGCCAGGGTTGCCATAACCATGGCACTGGGATATGCTACTTCAGATATTGGGGCACACCATGCAAGAGCCTGGCCTGTTGCCAAGGAACTGGAGATGGGATGCAACTGGGACCTTAACGAAAAGGCAGACCTCGTCATATATCACCAGACCGTGCGCCCCCTGTTCGATATGCTGGGTGTATGCAGGCTACCCTGGATAGAACTGGGATTTGATGAGAATACCTATGCCGAGTTCTTTAGTGCGGCTGTAGGTATTGAGTTCACACTGGAAGAACTACTGAAACGAAGTAATGACGTGTACAACCTGACCCGTGCTATAAATATAAGGCTGGGGTTGACCAGGGATGATGACAGGCCGCCTGAGCGGGTGTTCAATGACCCTATCAAGACGGGTCCCCATGCGGGAAAGGTGCTGGACAGGGACGAGTTCAGGGAGATACTGGATATATATTACCAGCGCAGGGGTTGGGATATGGATGGCATACCCACAGATGAGACGCTGAAAGCCAGCGGTCTTGAGGATGCTATAGAGTATATGGAGCCTAAGCGAAAGGCAGAGTAAACCGGTGATTCAGATGAAAAACTTGACCATAGGATTTATTGGAACAGGTAAGATGGGGGAGGCACTTATCAGGGGCATGATAAATGCCGGCCTGGTGAAACCTGAAAGGATATGTGCCAGTGACATTGATGAGCAGAAACTAAGTACAATGGCAGAGGAACTGGGAATTGTTGTTTCCTGTGATAACCTGCATACACTGGAGAAGGCAGATGTGGTCGTACTTGCAGTGAAACCCCAGATAATCAGGTATGTGCTGCAAGGCATCAAGGAATCAATTATAAAGGAGCATCTGTTCATCTCTATTGCAGCGGGTGTGAATATCGACAGCCTGGCTGATGAACTGCCTGGCGGGACCCGGATAGTAAGGGTCATGCCTAACATCTGCGCCACAGTTGGCGAGGCTGCTTCGGCTATATGTCCGGGAGATGCAGCTACCGAAGCGGATGTGGAAACCACCCGGAAGATACTGGGTTCTGTAGGCCGGACTGTTGTGGTGGACGAGCACCTGATGGATGCTGTTACCGGGCTATCCGGCAGCGGACCTGCATTTGTTTTTATGATAATAGAGGCACTGGCAGATGGCGGCGTGCACCAGGGACTGGACAGGACCACGGCGCAGACACTTGCGGCCCAGACCGTATTGGGTGCGGCAAAGATGGTACTGGAGTCTGGCCAGCATCCCGGTGAATTGAAGGATATGGTGACATCGCCTGGCGGTACTACTATCAGTGGTATTGAAGCGCTTGAGAAAAGGAAGGTGAGGGGTGCTGTTATGAGTGCGGTGATAGCTGCATCCGAACGGTCAAGGGAACTTGGCAAATAGGGGACTTTTTAATTTATTCTGGCAATGGGTCATGGCAAAAATGATTAACCGCAGAGGACGCGGAGGACCGCAGAGGGTTGTTATTTTTCTCTGCGTCCCTCTGCGCTCTCTGCGGTTTTCCGGATCGTCCGGTAAATAATAAAAAGTCGCAAATAGGGAGGATAAATGGATAACTATGCTTTCAACCTGATACTGCAGCAAAAGCCTGCAAGGGTACTGCTTGCTGTAAGCAGGGAGGGTGGAACCTACGCATCTGTTATTTCCAGGGAGATTGAGTCTACTTTTTCGCATACTACCAATATATTGGGCAAGCTGGAAGAGCAGGGTATCGTTATGTTCGAACAGGA
>JAUWRA010000150.1 GCA_030610815.1 Methanosarcinales archaeon | reverse complement strand
CGGGGAGAAAATGAGTTTTGTATATTATGAAAAGGGGCCACCGGAAGAAAAAGAAAGTTTTGGAAGCAAATTACCTGACTGGAAACACCCGATGCTTAGCCATTGCTACAATTAATTTGCACCCGTAGGGTGCTTTCTTGTTTCTTGCTACATTTATTAACTTGCAATATACTTTGGCGAAATTTGTAGTTCCAAAATCCTTACTATTTACAAAAGTCATTCCAATTACCTCCATAATTATTAATCCTCTATTCTTTTAATAATCATCCTCGTATTAACAGCACAGGACATTCTCCTCAAATAAAACAGTTTGTTGCTTTGAATCCTGTTTAATGGTTGTTATCAGAGAGCTTGTAAAACATTAAATTTTTTTCGTTCCTTTAATGCTGAGCCCTTGCACACTTATCCAGTCATACTCCACACTATCCTCCAAGTTGAACACCGTCATTATTGAAGGTAGGATTGTAATTCTGAACTGACCTTTAAAATAATACAAAGCACTATAAGTGCTAAAAATAAAGCTATGAAAATAACAGGAATTCCAAAAAATTTTAATTCTAAAATGTCGTCTATAAAGTTCATTAACAAATATCTTAATGTGTATGATTATATTTAGACCCTTCTTTTTTGAGTGTGCTGGTGTGAGCCAAAGAGAATCAGGCCGTACTTAGGATTCTCAAGTTATCTCCAATAGGTAATGGTTGCCAAAGGACATATGGCGATATTCTTACTATGCCCTGTGAGATAAATTGAGTGCGGGGAAAGGGATTCGAACCCTTGTACTCCTACGAGACTAGGCCCTGAACCTAGCGCCTTTGACCTGGCTGGGCAACCCCCGCAATAGGGTTTGTTTTCTTATTATTGTGCGCTTGAGCGTAGCGAAACGCACACTTCGATCGAACCTTGTGAGGTTCGGCTGCGGCAACTACCGCATTTGGGTCTTGCATCGAAAATCCAATAACCACATGACAAACGCTGCCATGCAGTCTATGAATATGGATTCTTGAATTGTACTAATCAGATTTAAGCCTTTACTTCGACCCCAGCAACTTTATCAGCAGAGCCTTTTGCGCATGCAACCTGTTCTCTGCCTGGTCAAGCACCGCAGAATGAGTACCAGTAAGCACCTCACTCGTGATCTCCTCGCCCCTGTGCGCAGGAAGACAATGCATAACCATACAATCATCCCTGGCAACATTCATCAGGGCATCATTGATCTGGTACGGCCCCAGGTCACGCAACCTCTGCTCCCTCTCATCCTCATCGCCCATAGACACCCATACATCAGTATACAGTACATCTGCATCCGCTGCAGCCTCCTCAGCTGAAGTAACAACCTCAACCGAACCCCCCATACCCCTGGCCTTTGCAACCATGTCAGGGTCAGGCTCGTACCCCTCAGGGCAGGCCACGCTTATCTTCATCCCAGTAATAGCAGCAGCCAGTATCGCAGAGTTGCACACATTATTCCCGTCACCTATCCAGGCAAACTTCAGGCCCGCGAACCGGCCCTTATATTCCCTGATAGTCTGCAGATCCGCCAGCAGCTGGCAGGGATGTTCCTTATCAGACAAAGCATTGATAACAGGCACTGTTGCATATTCTGCCAGTTCTTCCAGCGTACTGTGACTTACGACCCTTGCCATAATACAACTGAGATACCTGGATATGACCTGCGCAGTATCGCCAACAGTCTCCCCCCTTCCAAGCTGGAGGTCCCGATAGCTCAAGAACAATGCATGGCCGCCAAGTTCAGCCATGGCAACCTCAAATGATATACGTGTCCTGGTAGATGATTTTTCAAATATCATGCCCAAGCTCTTATGCTTGAGCATTTCAACGATCTTACCTTTGGACCTTTTCACCTTCAGATCATCTGCCACATCAAGCAGTTCATTGATCTCATCAAGGGAGAGGTCGCTTATAGATAACAGATTCGACAAAAATACCGCCTCCTGTCAAACAGAACTCATAGTTAATACATTTGGCCTATTTAACTGTTATCCCCGCGCAGGACTTTCATGTGATCGATACGCTTCTGTATCAATTCTTTCTTGCCAATATCATGCCTGCACTCCAGCGGCCCTTTTACATTGGACAGCGCCTGCTCTGCAATCACTTCCGCCTCTGCTATGGTATCAGCGATTCCCACAACAGCAGCTGCCCTCGACCCTGTAGTGTACACCACACCACCGGCTTCATACACACTGGAAAAGAACAGCAATGCTTTGCCCATATCCCCAACTTCGATAGGAGCATCCTTTACAGGATCTTTTGGATATCCGGCAGGCACTGCATATTTGCACACACTGGCCTTATCCGAGAACCTCACATCCAGGGTGTCAAGCGTTCCGGCTGCCACAGCCTCGGCAATATCAATAAAATCAGTCTCCAGCAGCGGCAGTACGTTCATCGCCTCCGGGTCCCCGAATCTGGCATTGAACTCGATCACCCTGATACCGGCTGCAGTCAATATGAACTGGCCGTACAGGATGCCCTTGTACTCTTCACCAGTCTCTTCCTTTACCTTGCGAATCACATCCTCCATGATCCCTTTTGCTTCTATATAGTCGCCCTCGACCATGAAAGGCAACAGGTTCCCAGCATCATTATACGACCCCATGCCGCCTGTATTGGGTCCCAGGTCACCTTCGTATGCTCGCTTGTGGTCCTGCACCGAAGGTGCATAGGCCAGGTGGGTCCCGTCCACAAATGCCTGGACCGTTAATTCCTCGCCTTTCAGGTTCTCCTCGATGACCACCATATCTCCTTTTAACAGTTCACTTGCATAGGCTTTGGCAGCATCCAGGTCTGGTAACTGGTCACCCATGACCTTGACACCCTTACCCCCTGTCAACCCGGCTGGTTTTAAGGCCACGTCTCCCAGTTCATCTATATAATCATGGGCCTCAGCTTCCTGCCCGGTGCCAAAAACCCTGAATGCAGGAAGACCTGCGATGTGGTGTTTTTCCATAAACTTACGTGTCCACGCCTTATCGAACTCCAGTTTTGCAGCCGCCCGTTTCGGCCCAACCGACGGGATGCCCAGAACTTCAAGGGCATCTGCCAGCCCGGCGGCCAGCGGCGCTTCGGGGCCTATCACCACAATATCCGCACCGATATTCTTTGCATAATCAGTGACTTTATCTACATCGGTTTCACTGTTCAACAGGAAATCCTCACACAGGACTGCAATTCCGGGATTTTTCCTTGACATTACAGCATAGAGCTCATGCTCACGTTTACTTCGGGAAATGGCATGGGCAATGGCGTGTTCACGCCCTCCTCCACCTATCAATAAGATTTTTTTCATATCAAATCCTCAAAACGATTTTATTTAAAACTATAATAGAACTCAAATCAATAATATCCATTAATAATGTTATGGTTTTCTTTACGTAGTGCTCCATGAATACTAATTCTACATTAAATAAGCTGCCAGACCCCCGGCACCCGGCAATTCTTAACATGAGGATGCATGAGGATACATGGGATATAGGGGGATGTATGGGATGTATGGGATGTATGGGAATGCATGACGGTGTGTGAAGACGTATAAGAATGTATAAGGATGCCTGCCAATTGTATATTGCTGTTAGGAACTAAAAAGATGTGTTTATAATTTGATAATGCAGTTAATTACACAGTTCCTTTTGTAAAGGTTTATTATATGTTACGATACATATGATTGTTATACCTTGCGGAGGTGACAAGAGGATGGAAGCACGGGATATTATTTTCTCAATAGTAATGATTGTGTCCTCCTTTGTATTAACATACAAGTGGATGACAAGATTCGCCTCAACGAATTATTCAGCAGATGCTGTAATCGTACTTGCTGCAATGGTACTGATGGGTGCACTGGCTGCAATGATACTGTCTGTGGATATCAGGTTAAGACGGATTGAGTCCTTAATGGAATCAAATGAACGGGCGCTCAGGATTAACATACAGAGCGTAGAAGAGAACCTGGATCGAAAACTCAATATTGTTCTCAATAAAACCAATAATACAGTGGAAGAGATGTCAAAAAGGATGTACCGGTAAACCTAACCGGTAAATCCATCTTTCAGCATAATCCCGACCATCTCAATTGCCTTGGCGGCATCATCTACATCTTTTACTCTTCGTATATCGATATGGCCGTTCCTGTAAATCATAACCTGCCAATTATCGAGCCTGAACCTTGCCACCCCTAATTTGGTAGAGCAGCGCATCTCAGGCATTTTCAATTCCCCAAGGATACGGCACACGACATCCATATCCAGGCCACTACCAAAACTGGATTCTGCGATAAATAATGATGCATCTTCTATACAAGGTCTGGCCAGGAATATCTTCCTTACAGTACTCATCAGGAACACTATATAGCACGGTAGATATATTATGATTCGGGATAAGAACTAAATAATATCTGGACCAATTTTTTGTGCCCCAAATTTATCAGGATTGCACCTTGCCGGGACCAGTGATGTCAGGTGGACACCAGACCGACTTGTAACAAGTGCTGCTATAACTGTTCTTAACTTAAGGCAAACGTGGATTAAACGAAATATACAACTGTATATACTCTTTAATAAACTTCAAATATAAGTCTACCGATAGAATTAATAGCATTTCAGGATGTATGAATAAATATTCGCAATATCTATAAGGGGATGAACAAAAATGGCAAGGGATTCTGTAGGAGTTATCTTCGGCAAGACCGGAACTCACGATTTCATGTTCGCTGTACCAGATAGCACTCTGGTTAAGCGTACCGATTATGTAAAGGTCTGGCATGAAAGTGACGGCTGGACATTGGCACAGGTCATGTCAATGACCCGCAGCAGTGATGATTTTAAGCTGGACCAGGCCGCTGATGCTGCAGGAGGCGCAAAGATGGAGAGCCCAGACAGTAAACTGGTGGCTGAAGCCATGGTGATCGGAGGGCGTGACAAAGACGGATTGTTGAGGTCACCCAGGACCCCGTTCTCACCCGGGGATAAGGTGTTCATAGCGGACCATGACCTGATACGTTCCACCCTGGGCTTGTCCCATGGTGAGGTGAATATGGGGCTGCTGGAAGGCCATGACATCAAAGTGTCCCTTGGAATGAACAGCCTCATCCAGAAACATTGTAGTATCCTCGCCAAGACAGGTAGCGGTAAATCATATACAGCAGGTGTCATACTGGAGGAGATACTGGAACGGGATATTCCACTGCTTATTATTGACCCTCACGGGGAATACAGTTCATTGAAAGAACCAGGCACTGATGATGCCAGGGACCTGTATAGTAAATTTGGCATATCTCCCAGGGGGTACGGGTCACAGGTCACAGTGTATACGCCTGCAAATAAAGTGCTGAACAAAGATGCTGATAAGGTGTTTCGGCTGGATGGCATGAACCTGAGTGCAAAGGACCTGATGCAGATACTTCCGGATGAGAAATCCAATAACTATCAAGGACTGCTGTACGAGGCTATTTCCAAGATCAAGGCAGAAAAGGAGTTCTATGCCCTGGATGATATCATATTCGAGGTGGGAAACAACAAGAGCAAACTTAAGTGGAATGTTATTTCATCCCTGGAATCCCTGCGTGAGGCTGATATCCTTTCTGACCACCCTACTACTATCGAAGAGCTGTTCGCTCCGGGACGGGCATCTATCATCGATATGAAGGGGGTATCTCCCCAACTCCAGGGTATGATAGTGGCAAAGTTGTGCAGCGATCTGTTCGAGGCCAGGAAGATGGGGAAGGTCCCGCCTGGCATGCTGGTGATAGA
>JAUWRA010000205.1 GCA_030610815.1 Methanosarcinales archaeon | reverse complement strand
GCCGCTGATCCTGCTGGGATTGAACCAGCCGCCATCTATTACGGTGGCAATGGCAGTACAGGTGTTCCTGACATTTATCATGATAGTGCCGGTTACACCAGGAGCAAGTGGTATCGCAGAACTGGGCGGGGCCGCACTTTTTGGGATATTGGTCCCGGTTTCCATATTGGGAGTTGTAGTGGCGGCATGGCGGTTAATTACATACTACCTGAATCTGGTGATCGGCGGTGTGGTAAGCGTAAAAATATTAAAAGATGTGGATATTCTCAGTGAATGGAACAGTAAGTAAAATTATATAATATGAATATAGTGTTACTATATCCACACCATGATATATATTAATGACACCCTATCTAAAATATATCATACTTTCAAATTATCAAAGGGAGTATATCATCAAAAGGGTTGGGGCGGGGGTTTTCTTTTTCTTTAAACTCTTTATTTTATTTTCTCAATATTTTTTTGTCTTAATTTCCTCTGTTCCGGCTGATAATATAAATTTTTAGATATTAGTATAAACTATTAATACTTTTATATTGCCTATATGGAAAAAGTTTGTGTACTGATACCGGTTGCGCCTTTTGAACCCCTTTCAATAATTCAAAAATCGGTCAATTCACTGAAACAACTGAATACATCTGGTCTGAGCGTTAATATTACTTACATAATAGATTGTCCAAAAGGACCTGACCATCGGACCCGGTATTTGAAATCTGAAAATATTGGTTATCTGGCCCGGTTTGATACACGAGGGCGCAGGGGGGGTGCCATCAATGACGGCCTGGATGCTATCAGGGGCCCGGATGGGATACTGGATGCAGATCACATTGCACTCTTCGATGTGGACAGCCGCCCCGAACCCGATTTTATATTGAAGTGTATCGATGCCCTTAAAATGGATGCAAATGCCGTGATAGCAAGCGGCACACGGCACATCACTAACCAGGATTCAGGATGGGTGGCCCTGATAATCGCTGCCGAATATTCATTTTTCGCAGACGTGTACAGGCTGTATGAACGCTTTGACGGGTTCAAACAATTCAATGGGCTTATTGGTGTGATAGATGCAAGGGCACTTGATGGTACAAGTCTAAACGAAGATGTATACTGTGAAGACCTGGAATTCACACAGCGGATGTATATCAGCGGCAAAAAACCTGTACTGGCAGAAACAAAAGTGGGTGAGCAGGCGCCCACCAGCCTTAAAGAACTCTACAACCAGCGGATAAGGTGGATGTCAGGTGCACTGGAGGGAGTGGAGGAGAATACGGCGCGGTTCTACTCTGCACCTATCCCTCTGAACCAGAAGCTGGCATGGTTTACGTCCATGACGCTACCCTTTGCGGCATTTTTACTGACCCCCATTGTCCCGGTCTATGGATTAAGGCTCTGGTCAAAGGGGCACGACCGTATATTGTTCAAGACTGTGGGGCTGGTGTTCCATGTATGGCTGATCAGCTTTTGCGGTGTGCAGGCAATATTGAACCGCGCAAGGAAGAAAAAAACTAAATGGACTGATACTTCCCGTTCTGATATTTGAAATTACAAAGTCCTGGTTCCGTATATATTACCTGATATGTATACACAAAATGTCAGACTTTATCCTAGCAATAAACTAATATAAAGTAATATAGCATATATAAATTGAGAGAAAAAACATATATTAACTTACCGGGGGTTTTTGATGAATAAGACCATACAAGATTCACCACTTCTTTTCCTGGAAAAAGAATTGCGATTAATTAGTCAGGATGCTCTGTTAATTTTTGATACGAAAGGTATTATTGTTGATGTGAACAACACAACAGTTCGGATTTTCGGGAAAAAACGGGATGAACTGATAGGAACACCTTTTATTGATCACTTTAGTGATCCGGTTGAGGCAAACAATGCAGTAGAGCAAGTATTTGATACGGGAGAGGTAAAGGATTATGAACTGGTCATAGAAACCGGGGATGAACCCAATACCATTGTTGCATTTAACATATCGCTATACAAAGACCAGACAGGAAAGGTAACAGGGGCATTTGCTACTGGCTATGACATCACTCGACACAAGCGTGAAGTGCTGGAACTGCATTATCTACAGCGCTACAACCGGGGATTAATTGAGACGAGCCTGGATCCTTTGGTGACATTTGACCAGGAAGGGATCATACTGGATGTGAACGAGGCTACAATGCGGGCTACTGGCAGAAGCCGGGACGAGTTGATCGGAACCCCGTTTGCTGATTATTTCACAGATCCTGATAATGCATACAAGGGTGCCATGCTGACCTTTGAAACCGGAATGGTCAGGGATTACGAACTGGTCATGATAGCAAAGGACGGAACCGAGACTATTGTATCGTATAATGCTTCAGTATACAAGGACCAGACAGGAAAGGTCGTGGGCGCATTTGC
>JAUWRA010000124.1 GCA_030610815.1 Methanosarcinales archaeon | reverse complement strand
TCCACTACAATATAATCCTTGATAGCCCTGACAGAATCAAAGGGCATGTGGATAAACTCACCTTCGTCTTTGTATTTCACTTTTTCAAGCCAGAGGTCAGGTTTGACCACAAGATCCTCAATGGAACCGCTGCGGACGTCTATCACAATATTGTTCAATACTCCAAGGGTCACTCCATCCGAACTGACAACCTGTTTATCCCTGAGATTCTTTGCAAATATTTTGTTCATTATTTTGTGCCCCAAATCTGTACTGGTCCCAAATAATTTCATATTTTACAAGCTCTCAGATAAATAATCATTAGGCAGGATTCAAAGCAACAAACCGTTTTATTTACAGATATACCTTATCGTGATGTTCAATATCCAGGAAAAGTATCAGTTTATCTTATTCAAATACCCTGTATGTCAGAACGAACGAACCGCCAACATGCACCCTGAAACGATCTTCATATTTCAAGTGTTTGTAATGGAATGGATTCTGTATAATCTCGCTAATCTTTTTGCGGCATGCTAAAAAGAGAACTTTATCTTTTTTTTTGAAGTTTTTTGAACTTTCGAATAAGAGTCTCAGTAATTTCAAACTCACATGACATGAAAAAATCGCCTATAATCCAAACTGCCTGTCGAATTCGTCCATATCATTGAAATGAACTTTATTGTCTTCGTTCTCTATTTGGTCAAGTTTCTTTATATATTCAGGATTGGGTTTACTATGAAGGTCTTTGTCAATCTCATTAACAGTAACCTCTATCCGAGCCATTTTTTCTTTAAGAAAATTCAAATCTGTTTTTATTTCTTTCAACATTTGGACTTCTGACATTATTCTCACCTGGCATATTATCCTTAGTCTGGAAGTCTTAAAAGCATTTGGGCATGGTTTTTCTAAAGGATTGACGAAGTATTCATATAAAAGGTTATGATTCACAGATATTCAGTTTAATGTTATACTTGCGCCTGAATCTGAGTAATGGTCAATTGCTTTAAAGTGGAACTTGATTCCGAGCATCAACCATGATGCCCGGGATTTGATCGAAGCGGCGTCCGAGGTGCGTCACGACAACACAACACAACACAACCCTATGGAAAGATTACCCCACTCAGGTTTCAACACCAGGCGGCTCGGCTGCTGAAGCTAAGGCCATGGTCTTATCCACTACAATGTAATCTTTGATGGCCCTGACAGAACTAAAGGGCATGAGGATAAACTCACCATCTTCTTTGTATTTCTTTTTTTCAAGTGCGATGTCAGGTTTGACCACAAGATTCTCAATGGAACCGCTGCGGATGTCTATCACAATATTGTTCAATACTCCAAGGGTCACTCCATCCGAACTGACTACCTGTTTATCCCTGAGATTCCTTGCAAATATTTTTTTCATTACCATATCCTCCAAATTTTTATCTATAACCTATATATGACTTTTGTTCTGTTTTAGTTTTACCCTTGAACTCTTCTTCCATTCGCTTGTAATATTCACGAATGTCCTCATTAAGGGCAGGCCTGACCTTCTTCAATGCAGTATTGAAATGCTTCATAGTGACTTTATCAGTATCAAAATCTTCCCGCATTGCAGCCATAACAGCCTCACGGCACACGGCTTCCAGGTCCGCACCCACATAACCATCAGTTGAATCAGCGATCTCGCCAATGTCAACATCATCTGACAAAGGTACATTTTCTACGTGTATCTTTAGTATCTCAATACGCCCATCCCTGGACGGGGGACCTATGAACACGGCCCTGTCGAACCGCCCGGAACGTATCAGGGCAGGGTCCATGATATCAGGCCGGTTAGTGGCTGCCACCACCACTACATCCTTTAAAGCCTCCAGCCCATCCATCTCTATTAAAAGCTGGTTCACGACCCGTTCCAGTGCTTTGCTTCCGGCATCCATTCCCCTTATCGGTGCCAGGGCATCTATCTCATCAAAGAAGATTATACATGGTGCTACCTGTCTTGCTTTCCTGAACACCTCGCGGATTGCCTTCTCACTCTCGCCCATCCATTTTGACAGCAGTTGCGGCCCGCGGACACTGATGAAATTGGCATTTGTTTCTGTGGCCACGGCCTTGGCGATCAACGTCTTTCCGGTTCCCGGAGGACCGTAAAGCAGCACCCCTTTAGGCGGTTGGATGCCCATCTCCCTGAACCGGTCCGGTCTGCTGAGAGGCCATTCAATTGCTTCCATGATCTCCTGGCGGCTCTGCTTTAAGCCGCCCACCTGGTTCCAGGTCACAGTGGGTATTTCAACCATGACCTCACGCATGGCTGAGGGGTCGATCTCCTTTAGTGCATTATCAAAGTCTTCTGCTGTGATCGTTATTTCATCAAGCAGTTCCGGAGGTATCTCCTGGTCAAGATTAAATTTCGGTATAAAATGCCTCAACCCTTTCATTGCCGATTCCTTGCACAATGCTGCCAGGTCGGCTCCCACGAACCCAATTGTATGGTCTGCCATTTTTTCCAGGTCCACATCATCTTCCAGGGGCATACCCCTGGTGTGTATCTGTAAGATCTCTAAACGATCATCCCTGTCAGGGACACCTATCTCTATTTCCCTGTCAAACCGTCCAGGGCGGCGCAGTGCAGGGTCAATGGCATTAACCCTGTTGGTGGCACCTATAACCACCACCTGCCCCCTCTCACCGATCCCATCCATCAGGGTAAGCAACTGGGCAACAACCCTGCGCTCCACTTCACTTGTGACATCCGAACGCTTACCTGCAATAGCATCCAGCTCATCAATGAATATTATACCAGGCGCATCACTGGCAGCTTCTTCAAACATTTCCCTGAGCTTCTTTTCACTCTCACCATGATATTTACTTATGATCTCCGGGCCTGCAATAGAATGGAATTTTGCACCACTTTCATTAGCAACAGCCTTTGCTATCATAGTCTTGCCAGTACCGGGCGGTCCGTGCATCAAAACACCCTGGGGTGCACTGATACCAAGTTTTGTGAACACTTCAGGATGTTTCAGGGGCAGTTCTATCAACTCACGAAGGCGCTGGATCTCTTCGCCCAGGCCCCCCAGATCCTCATATGTAATTCCTGTACTGGCCACTATATCATAACCAGCAGCAGGCTTATCCAGCAGTTCTATCTCGGTTGTATCCTTGATTATGACTGCACCTTTTGGTTCCACTTCCACTGCTACCAGACGTATGGTATGACCCGTTTTCATCTGGCCCACTATGGGTTGGGCAACAGTACTGACAAACGGTATTATGTCACCTTCCATAAGAACCCACTTTGACATCTGGCGTTTAACAAGTAGATCTGCCGAACCACCGAGCTGGATACCCTCTCCTTCAGCGGGTGCCAGGACGATCTTTTCGGCATCCTTCGGTGCAGCTTTTTTTACTGATACCTGCTCCCCCAGTCCGACACCCGCATTCTGGCGTGTATACCCGTCGATCCTTATGGTATCTGTGTCCCATTCATGTTGATCTGCTCTCCAGACCTTGGCAACAGTGGTTTTTGTACCTTCAAGGAAAACAAAGTCGCCAACAGAGATCTGAAGTTTCTGGATGGTATGGGGGTCTATCCTGGCAATGCCTTTTCCTGAATCAAGTGGATAAGCTTTTGTGACTTTAAGTTGAATTGGCTCCAATTGTTTTCCGTCCTATTAATGTAAAATAATTTATAAACTGTGTTTATTGGGTACATATAAGTATTTTTCCAATAAAAGCTATCTGGTTAGCAATATGGACATGACATCAAGAGTTCTGGTACTGGACCCATTTTCAGGGGCATCAGGAGATATGTTTATCGGGAGCCTGCTGGGCCTGGGTGCCAGTAGAGAATTGGTTAAAAATACTATGGAATCGGCAGCAGACGTCACAGTTAGTATTTTAGAAGTGAAGCAAGGGCTATTATTTGCAATTAAAGTGGAAGTGGTCCAGCACTCAGACACCAGGCAGACATACACCCGGATGGTAGAGCAAATTGAGTCTGCCGGACTGCCCGGGCATGTGGAACTGGACGTGCTGGGCATACTGGAACTGATGGGCAAAGCCGAATCCGGGGTACACGGAACGCCACTGGATGAATTGCACCTGCATGAGATGGGGCAGCAGGATGCCGTTGCTGATATTGTGGGTGCGGTGTCGGCGTTCCATGACCTGGAACTGCCCAGACCCCGGGTCTTGTGCATGCCGGTTTCGGTGGGCGGCGGGTATGTTGACACTTCGCATGGGCTGCTGCCGGTACCTGCCCCGGCAACGCTTTCCATACTGGATTCATCGAACCTGGTGTGGCGTGGGGGGCCGGTAGAGCACGAACTGCTAACACCGACGGGTGCTGCTATACTGGCGTACCTGACAGGGAAGTATGGCTCACCTTGCCCGGAATATCCCCAGATGACCTCGTCTGTTACAGGATACGGGGCAGGTTCGAAAGAGACTGGTATGCCTAATGTCCTGCGCTCGGTGCTGGGCGAGCTTGATGCCGGGCTGGTTATTGACCATGTGGAGATGCTGGAGACCAATGTTGATGATGTGACCGGGGAAGTAATGGGATACCTTATACAGGAACTGATGGATGACGGTGCACTGGACGTCTCGGTGATTCCTGCCACGATGAAGAAAGGACGGAGTGGATTTTTGATCAAGGTGGTCTGCAGGTCTGAAGATACGAACCGGCTTGCGTATAAGATCATTGCTGTGACCGGAAGCCTGGGGGTGCGGTTGATCCCTGTCAGGCACAGGCTTACTGCACTGCGCAGTATGATGGATATAGAGATACAGGTCTCGGGCAGGCCATACCAGATACCGGTGAAGGTGGGATGTGACAACAAAGGGAATGTGCTTAATATTTCTGCAGAATTCGAGGATTGCAGGCGCATCGCACAGGAGACTGGGTTGCAGGTGAAGGACCTGATGCGTAGGGCAGAAGAGGCGGCAAGGATCCACCTTGATACAGAATAGAACAATTTAACAATACTGCTAACCGTTGGTTGCGACATATGAGAGATAAGGGCGAGACCAAACACGATATCCTGGACTGGCTTGAAAGTTACAGGGCCAGGGATTTTTCCTATGACCGGGTGTTAAGCGCCATGTGCACCCGCCCGCATCCAATCGCAGTTGCAGCGCATGAGATGTTCATCGAGACCAATCTGGGTGATGCGGGTTTGTTCCCTGGCACTCATGAACTGGAATGTAAGGTGGTCAGGATGCTGGGTGGTATGCTTGGTGACCCATCAGTACATGGCTATATTACTACCGGCGGCACCGAATCCAATATACAGGCCATGCGGGCTGCCAGGAATTCGGGAATGAGTACAAAGCCTAATATTGTGGTGCCCGAGTCAGCACATTTTTCATTTGATAAAATAGCTGACCTTTTGAAGGTGGAACTACGTAAGGCAGAACTTGATAACAGCTTCAGGGTGGACCCGGGGTCGGTGGAGTCGCTGATCGATGACAATACAGTTGCAATTGTGGGTATAGCAGGTACTACTGAATTCGGGCAGATCGATCCCATCAGGGAACTTTCGGATATAGCTATGGAGAGAGGACTGTTCCTGCATGTGGATGCGGCATTCGGTGCCTTTGTGATCCCTTTCCTTGGCAGGGAATATGATTTTGATTTCAGGTTGCCTGGAGTATCTTCCATGACAGCCGACCCCCATAAGATGGGGCTGTGCACCATTCCGGCAGGTGGACTGCTGTTCAGGGACCCGTCCCACCTGGAAGGGCTGCAAACCAGGACGCACTACCTGACCATCGATACCCAGCATTCCCTGAGCGGGACCCGCAGCGGAGCAGTGGTCGCAGCTTCATATGCAGTTATGAGGCATCTTGGTTTGGAAGGATACCGCCGTCTGATAGATTACTGCATGGGACTGACCCGTCGGCTTGTTGAGCGTGCAAGGGGTTTTGGTGTGGAGCCGTTGGTTGACCCTGTGATGAACGTAGTAGTGCTGGACGTGGGCGATACTGCTACAGTAAGGCAGGCTCTTGCAAAAAAAGGCTGGTCCACATCAATAACACGGGACCCGGTGGGAATGAGACTGGTATTAATGCCGCACCTTACTGAAAGTACGATGGATGAGTTCCTGGATGACCTTGAGGGAATATGTGGGTAACTATTGGATTACTTTATGGCATTTCCTGCATTTCACTGGGGGTAAAAGGAGTCACAATATGTTATATTTAATGCGTTACATCTGGATGTGCAATTTATAGCCTTAAAAACGATACATTTTTTTAGTAATACGAATCTACATTATAGTTGATTGCAATGGCTGAAATGGATACATTAAAAATGCACAAAATGGCAAAGATGTTGTCAGAGGTTATACATCCGGATGAAACAGATATTTTCATCTTATTGAGCTTACTGGCCAACAGTAAGATAACCAATAACGAACTGGCCAGGATCATGGATTACAAAGACGGAAATTCTGTGGCATACCATATACGCACCATGCAAAAGGAAGGAGTGATCGATAAATTCACCATTACTCCCAACTGGAAGCGAATGGGGCTGCCAACTGAGTTCATTATCCTGGCTGAAGCAGAAAATGAGGAACAACTGCTTGAGATCGAGAAACTGCACGTAAAAATGGTGGATGAATATATGTCCGCGCAGGGGGATATGGCTTTGATTCCCATGATATCGGGCTGTGTCCTGCTGGAGAATGTCTATCACTGTTTTGGTGACAAGACCATGGCAGTTATAGAGGGCAGGGCGACATCTGACCAGGATGCTGCTGTTTATAGTAAGAATTATCTTGTGAACAGGTATCCCAATGTCAAAGTGAGTTTACTTATCAATAAATACAAGACGATTGGTGATTTCTTTATTGATAAGCATACAATTGAAAAACTGAAAGAATTTTTCCAGCTTAATGAAGCGGGCAGTCCTGCCTGTACAATAGAAGACTTACATGATCTGCCTTTAGAGGGTTGATCCCATTGTAAACAAGAATACCGTATAGTTTGGCACGGTCAATGTAAGAACCATCCTTTCTTTTAGTCGCTGTCCTTTTACGACGGGATCGTTAAGCAAGATCCTGCTGCAACTTGAAGCAAGGAAAATGTACATCACAATAGCAAGAGCCAAATAATGATATTCAGCAGCAGCATAGATTAGTGGAATTAAAGGAAATACTGTTATTATACTACAAACTCTTGCTGCCGGCCGGATTCCCAACGTTAAAGGGAGAGAATTGACATCACCTGCAACATCCTTGAAATCCTTCATGAACGTGAGAGAAAATATTAATACAAATACATAGGCAGCCACTATCAATCCATCGGTGTTAATAGGTGAATATATACTCCAGACACCGATTGATTCCAGGGCGAAACATACTGCCATACAAACCATTCCCATTCCGGGTGTGTCCTTTAAGGCAACTCACGAATAATAATTTACCCATTTTCCCCCACCTGATTTACATATTGATTTTTCATCAAATAACAACTGGCAGAAATACTGGTATCCAGTATGTCAAAATTTGGGCAAAATTATAGGAAAATTTTATTATTG
>JAUWRA010000204.1 GCA_030610815.1 Methanosarcinales archaeon | reverse complement strand
TTGAACCTGCTATCAAGGGCAGTAGAAAAGAGAAAGAGGAAGAAGAGAGGCGATTGTTTTATGTTGCAATAACAAGAGCAAAAGAAGAAGCAATAATTTATACACAAGAAGGTAGAGAAAGCAAATTTCTTGATGAAATTAACAAGCATGTGATTTTTGAAAACGTGGCTTCTTAAAGATGCATAAGGCGGAGCATAGGGGATATATCATGCAAGGGGTACACTCCAGGAATATTCCCTATATAATCTATAGGATACTTGCATTCACAACTTATAAAAAATTTTGACATTGAATGGATTGACACTCCCAATCATTCTATTATCCCCCCAACCACTTCCCAAACATCCCTCTCCAACCCATACTTCCTCTTAAAAAACGCCAGCACATTCCTCACATCCCGCTCCAGCAACTCCCCGGCCCGCTCATTCTCCACCTCAACATACTGCGGCCAGTCAATCAGCGTCACCCCCTCATCGCTCACAAATACATTATACTCGCTCAGGTCCCCATGCACCACACCCTTCGCATACGCCAGCCCCACCTGCTCCAAAATCATATCCAGGTACCACTCTGGGTCCACCACCCTCGTCTTAGACAGCTCGCCCCCCTCAGCAATAGCCATCACAATCACATTGCGGTTATGGTCAACAGGCTCAGGCACGTTCACCTCAGGGTACAGCCACTGCATCACCTCAAACTCCCGCTTCGCAGCCAGGCGTGCCGCATAGATCCATGAAAAGTGCTGCAATCCGTCCAGGTGTTCACGCTTGCGCTTCACCTGCTTAAAACTCGTCCTCCCCTCCCTGTGGAACTTGAGGACAACAGGCTGCTGCCCCAGGCCCCCCACCATCTCCCGCAGCCCCTCATAGACCACAGACTCCTTGCCCACACCCAACTCCTCGCCAATAGCAGACAGGCTGCCCCGCTTCACCAATGCGTTCAATGCCAGCAGGTCGTAGCCTTCGAAATATATCCGGTAGCCCTCGTAGGGAACGGTCTGGCGCTTCAGCAGTCCCTTATGCCCCAGGTCCTTAAGGATATAATTCAACTGCCTCACCTCCAGTTTTGTGTACATGGATACCTCCTCAACAGGCACCCACTCATGGTATTTCATACCCACCTCTATACCTGTGAGCACACGGAAGTGCCTGGGTTCCAGAGACATGAACACAGACGAAATATCTTCAAGCATTGCATATCCAGATGGCATACATTTGATATAATTTATTCTATTCCGCAATCAGTGGAAAGCAAGAGCATAAATGTCAAGTATGATGTACATTCAGCCTACTTTCCGCAGTTTTGAAAAAGCTTAAACTCGAATTAAATTCACGGCCTCAAGAGTGATTTTTTCCATCTTTGAGATAATCTCATAGAAACGTCGTTTGTTCTCGATCCATTTCATTAACTGTTCTGCTTCTTTTTTCTTCAACCTTACAGATACTGTTTTCCCCCGAACCTTTCGTGTCCATTCGTAGTATGGACCATGAAGGGCTTTAGGATCGGTCTGGCATCTGCAACCAACAGTACCACAACGCATGAACCGTTTTGTTATACTACCTGTGAGAATGAACCCGATTTGATCAAGCTCATTACGATAAGCCTCAAACTGACGAAGGTATTCGTCAAGGCCAGGAACGGGATCAGATACATCGGTCATTGAAATCGTCCTCTACATGAATATAATAATCCTACCAATATATATACTGTTAGGTCCATATACCATCGATGAGTGAAATCCAGTAGTTCAGACTTGAAACGTAAATACTCCTGGGATGAATAAAAAGAACCGAAATAAATTCAGAGTTTAGCAATTTGAAAGTTGCGGAAAGTAGGATTCAGCCTTTCAAAAAGCAGAATACAGTAAATTATACAGAAATTGAAATGAATATATGGAAGGCTTAGCAGAACATTAATATACTTTTTTTATTTCCAATTAAGTATTCTAAATCAGGTCGATATCAAAAATTCAATAAGTCTGATCAAAAAAATGCGATGCAAGAGAATATGGGAATTGCTGACAACCGTACGAAACCTACTGCAATACAGCAAAATAGTAGTGAAAATATAGCTTTACCAACATGAGTAATGTAACAAATGGAATATAAGTTGGGTAGATATTAAATCCACTCAACTTAATTTTAACTTATTACATATTTACAGGTTCCAGGTCGAATCGAAACCCACTTATAAGACCTGTCCTCTTTTATTTAAATTTATAAGGTATTTCTTCTTCTAACGCTTTATTAAACCTTTCTTTCGTTTTCTTATGATCTGCTTCATCTTTTATAGGAATTCCACCATAACCTGCTGCAAGAGTAAGCCATCCTTCAGCACTACCTTGTGTAGCGAACAAATATTTTTTACCCGGCTTTAATAGTGTGTCTCCCTCCATGAGTGATAAATATTTCTCTCCATTTGCATATTCATAACCTCCAAATTGATTGATTGATTGATTGATTGATTGATTG
>JAUWRA010000174.1 GCA_030610815.1 Methanosarcinales archaeon | reverse complement strand
CAATTTAACACTACCTGTTTTGAGTTTTATTGTTAAACATGTGGTGGAAAATCGGTTAGAAGATGGCGAATTTATGAAATTTGATGTGGGATTATATGACAAAAATGGATGTTATTTCCAGACGTTAGAATGACGCCATAGGGTGAAAAACACAAGTGTTAGCGATATATTTTTATCATATCAGGGAATGTAGGTTGTACCTTCATGCCCAGGTGGCCTAGTCGGTTAGGGCGCCAGACTCATAGGGAAATTACAGAGAGCGTCTTATGGTCTCCTGAGAAATCTGGAGGTCACGGGTTCGGATCCCGTCCTGGGCATATTTTTTCATTTTTATTTCAATACAGGGTTGTACGACTGAACCCTGGAAAAACTTCAATATCAAAAAGGATAAGTACATCATCACCAATAATTTATCAATCCTAAATAATTTAAAGGGCAGGGAAGATGAAAAAGGAAAAGAAGTTTGGCACTCAATGTGTTCATGCAGGAGAAGCACCGGATCCTTTATTTGGAGCGCATACAACACCGATATATCAAACATCCACCTTTGTATTTGATAATGCTGAGCAAGGTGCTGTACGGTTTGCCGGTGAAGAAGAAGGATACACGTATACACGTGTAGGGCCAAACACGCCTACACATGCAGTTCTCGTAAAAAAGATCGCTGCTCTTGAAGGCGGTGAAACCGGACAAACCTTCTCATCTGGCATGGCTGCAATAACTGCCATTGCTCTTTCCCAGCTTAAATCTGGGGACCACCTTTTATCAGCTAATGTGGTCTACGGTGGTACATACGGATTATTCTCCTCAATTCTAACCAGGTTCGGCATTGAAGTCAGTTTTATTGATATGTCAGATCTCGAAACCGTGAAGAAAAACTTAAGACAAAATACGAAGGTCATCTTTTTAGAAACACCTGCTAATCCCACCATGATCGTTAGTGATATTGAAGAGATATGTAAAATGGCCAGGGATATTGGTGCTCTTTCTATCGTTGACAACACATTTGCCACTCCCCGCTTCCAAAGACCATTGCAATTGGGTGCGGACGTTGTTGTTCATAGTTGTACTAAATATATTGGTGGTCATGCAGATCTTATAGGTGGCGTTGTTGTCGGAAAAAAAGAATTTATCAAAAGCATGGCATCTGTTGTTAATTATACCGGGGGAACAATGGGTCCACATGAAGCCTGGTTGTGTATTCGGGGATTGAAGACGCTGCATCTTAGAATGGAAAAGCACGCCAGCAATGCTATGAAGGTAGCAGAATTCTTAGAGGCACATCCTAAAATTAAGTGGGTCAGGTATCCCGGACTACCAAGTCATCCACAATATGAAATTGCCAAAAAGCAGATGAGTGGATTTAGTGGTATGATCTCTTTTGGAATTAAGGGGGGCATCGAAACTGGACAAAAACTTATGAACAACGTTGAATTATGTTCTTTAGCAGTTAGTCTCGGTGCAGTTGATACCCTGATCCAGCATCCCGCTTCTATGACTCACGCAAATATACCTATAGAAGTAAGAACCAAGACTGGAATAACCGATGACCTGGTGAGGATTTCTGTTGGTATAGAAGAAGCAGAAGACATAATTGCAGATCTGGATCAAGCTTTAATGAAACTATAGATGATACGATAGCAGATTTATTATAAGATCAACAATTAAAATTACCGAATTGCATACTTCCCACTGGCTAAAATATCTCATCCAGGTCATCAATGCCCAGTTCCACCTTGAATTCCTTGAGCCTGTAAAAGTTCTTGCCCCCCATGTCATCGGCTTCCAGCCTGAGGTCCCCCTCAACGAACCCTGCTTTCTCAAGTCGTTTTAGGTGAAGATAGAGGACCTGTCTGCTCACATTCAGTGTCTTGGCAAGTTCATACACATGCCATTCCCGCTGGGACAGCAGGTGGATTATTTTCAGCCTCAGGGGGTGTCGTATGGCCTCGCCCACGTCCACTATCTTCTGCATAGTGGGTTTTTCCATGGATAATCAGATCTCGTCCAGTTTGTTCTTAATCTCTTCAGCAGTCTTTTTTACATCTTCCAGGTCCTTTTCCATCCGTGCCAGCTGTTCACTGCCCCCTGCCACATAATTTGACCGGTTCAGCAGTGTGACCACTGCAACAACTACGATGAGGATAATTACGATATTCAAAAAAACCCGGTAATTCCAAATCCGGTCCCGGTTCCATATAGTTCGTACATCATCTGTATTACAACAGCATCTCGAAAATCAAATGAATGAATAATGGAATATATCTGGCGTAACTGTTTTGATGATGTGGGATTTTATCCCCACATCATCCTGCCGTGACCTGCGTACCTGCGGTCATTGTATGTCCCGGAATATTGTGGCATGTACTCGTAGAAGTCAAGATAGACTTCACCAGAGAATATGTCAACTCTTATCTGCTTTGTCTCTCCGTCAGCGTCCTCGTAGAAGGCCACATACCAGTGCCCCATCTGATATACTTCAGATGTTACAGTGCCGACTGCGTCCTCGATGAGTTCTGTTGCCTCTTCAATTGTTACCGGATCGGTTGCGGTATTGGTTCCCTGGTAATACCCTGCGCCAAAACCGGGATGGAAGTCGCCTGCTGCACCATGCTGTCCGTAGCCCATCATATGTCCGCCCCAGCCCATGTGCTGGCCCATCCACTGGTTCATCTGGTCGAACCAGTTACCATCACCTGACTGCTGCCCGTAATATCCGCCCATTCGGGCGCTGGCTATGCCGGCAGCACCGACTACTGCTATTGCAATCAGTAATACTAATATCGTTTTTTTCATTTTTATCACCTTTGTATTTTTGTCAACACCACATATGTAGTGTATATGTTACATATATACATTGATAGTATATATATGTTATGTTTGGATTGTATAAGTAATCCTATCAGTTGATTTAAAAATCGTAAAGTATTATGCAGCAGGTATTGAATAACAGGTATAAGGATATGATAACATGCAGCTTGAAGAAATAATACAGTTCCTTGAAGAGATTGCTCCGCCCGAACTGGCTGATGAATCGGACAGGGGCAGGATCGGCTTAATACTTGACCTGGATAATGAGATCAATAAGATTGCCACTGCCCTGGATGTTACTGACCATGTGCTAAAGGAGGCTGCCCGGGCCGGTGCTGACCTGCTGGTAGCCCACCACACACCTATCTACGAACCTGTCAACCATATCTCAAAAACCCTGGCCGATACTCTGAAGATAGCACTGGACAACGACATATCGATCTATGTGATGCATACCAACTATGACAGTGCGCCCGGTGGGGTTAATGATGTCCTTGCCGGATTACTTGGACTATCGAATGTAAGAACTGCCGGCCTGGGCCGGATCGGAAATGTTGCCCCTACAGATACGGAAGAACTTGCAGTGTTTACAGCCAGGCGGCTGGATACGCATGTGAGGTATATAGGGGACCATGAAATTGAGACTGTGATGGTCCTGGGCGGCAGCGGACTTCGGAGCGAGTATATCGAGATGGCACTGGACGTGGGAGCTGATGCTTTTATTTCAGCTGAGATGCGTCACGATGTGATCCCGTATGCCAGGTACATATCGTTAATAGATGCGACCCACTACGCAACTGAGAACCCGGCTATGTTAAAACTTGTTGAAAGGCTGCCTGTTGAATCCGTATTTATCGACCACAGGCCGCAGGTACACGTGATCGTTTAATTTCCGGTCGTGTCCTATATAGTGTGGCTTTACAGAAGTATCATTATGTGGCAGGACAAATTTGCCCGATTTCAGCCCCATCCACGCCACACTCGGAATAAATTCCGAGGCATCCTTGGCAGTTGTTCTGGCTTATTAGGATCATCTGTTGTTATTCTCTTAAAGCATGTGCCCAGCCAGATCCGCCACAAGCGGGGCATAGAGCGTGACTACCGCCAGTTCCGCTACACCTTGCACAAGTTTCAGGTGCATAATTTATTTTTGCTTCAGGCATCGTGCATACCTCCTTTTCTTTTAACTTTTATCTCAAATAACTCTCGCCGGGCACTATCTCATAATCTAGTGATTTCTTCAATTTTTTGCAAACTAAATCAACCAATCTTTTAATTATACTTCTTTTACAGTCCTTGATTGTTAAAAGTATGCCTCATCTCACCATAAAACCCGAAAATTGTAGATAGAA
>JAUWRA010000165.1 GCA_030610815.1 Methanosarcinales archaeon | reverse complement strand
AAGTTAAGCCGGAATATGCACCCCAGAATCTTGTGAAAATAGCCGCTATCTCGATACTGGAGAGTATTGGCAGGAAAGCAGATGAGATAGATATTGTTGTTTACGGGGATGATGCCGACGGACCATTTAACCAGTGGCAATTGCCCTATAAACAGTTGCTGGGCCTGAAAGGGAAGGGGCTGTGCAGGCTGGATATGGGGCTTGCAAGACTGCTGCAATTAGAATGGGAGATGCGTCAGGGAAACAGGTTTCTTTTCATCCTGGGTGGAGGATTACCTTATACAGGCACTAATATCCTGATCGATGATATGGAGATACAGGTAAACGTGCTTTATTATCTTAACAGGATGCTCAGGCAAGGAGTAATGATTGCCTATATCCCGTTTTTTACAAATGAAGATGTACTGGACGAACGTGTGGGTGCATTCAGTCAAAGAGGGTTTGCTGAAAAGATGAAACGGGTTGGTGTGGCTGTTTCAGAGATCAATGATGAAACATCTCTCCCGTTAGGCTTAAGAAATGGTTTCAGGGATATGATGATCGGACCCGTGAGAGAGATGCCTATATTTGAACTATGAACTGGTTGAGGTTGAAATAATATCCTTTGTGATATCATACTGGGATATCATCCTTTGAGATATCATCCTTTCTTATTGTTCTAACCGGCAGCACGCAATCATCGATCCAGTCAAGGTAATCCCTTGAACCCCCGTCAATACTGAATGAAATTATACACGGAACAGTATAACTGTGCATTTCCTTAACCGTGATCTCAATGTTCTCAAGCTGTTCATATGTGGTTTTGATGACCATAGCCACCTCGTTATCTTCCTGGACACCGTCCCATCTGTAGATCGATGTGATCGGAAACATATTTACGCAAGCGGCCAACTTTTCCTTCACAAGCCTTCTTGCGATTTGTTTTGCCTCTTCCATACTGCCAGTGGTGATATATACTATTGAGAACATGATAATCCCATCTTAAACTGTATATTTAAGTTTAAAAAACTTATGATTAATAATAATATCTAATATGGAGAGCCTTTTATTTGAGCGAGGTAAACCCCTTTTTATCATTTATTGAATCTTATTGGAAGATTCTGCTGATTTTTGCAATATACTGGCAGTCCATATTGATCCTGAAGCGGTACGGGATACTTGAACGGTTCAATATCACCAACCATGGCCCGTTATTGATGATACGAACTACAAAGGGACAGAAGTTCCTTGACAGGGTTGCCAGTGCAAAAGGTTTCTGGAGGCTATTTGGAGATGCAGGCATTCCGTTGATGCTACTGGGAATGTTTTTGATGTTCGCCCTTATCATACTCTCTGATATTATCATGGTGACCTCGTTATACGAACAGACCATGCAAACCCCCAGTGAGATACATGAACTAAGGAATATATTCCTTATTCCAGGCATAAATAAGTTCATTCCATTAGTCTGGGGCATTATCGGATTGATCGTTACCCTGGTGGTCCATGAATTCTCCCATGCCATTATGAGCAAGGCCGAGGATATCAGGGTCAAGTCAATGGGGCTTATCCTTGTACTGATACCAATCGGGGGGTTTGCAGAACCCGATGAAGAACAACTGTTCGGGATAAGGGATAAGGATAAGGGGGGCGAAAATGGTGTAAAATCTGACCAGAAGACTGCCACCCGCAGGCAAAGGATCAGGATACTGACAGCCGGTGTAATGGCAAATTTTGTTACTGCATTTGTGGCGTTCGCACTATTCTTCATTGTGATAGGTAGCATTGCACCAGTGTCCAATGTGATGATCACTGATGTGGTTCCGGGATCACCTGCCGATGATATCGGATTGACTGAGATGACCGTGATAACCCACATAAACGATAAGAAAATCGAGAACGGATCGATATTTCACACACAAATTGCCTCACTTCCCGTTGGTGAAGTCTTCAGGCTGGGGATCAAAAAAGATGGTAAGGCCAGTGAAGTGCTGCTGAAGCCTGATATTGGGAAAAATGGTATTATCAGCGGAGTGAAATTCAATGAGATCGTTTCCGAGATGCCAGGTGAAAAAGCCGGACTTGTGGAGGGCACATTGATCACGAGGATCGATGATGTGCCAATATCTGACACCCAGGATTTCTTTGATTTTATGGCAAACACCACACCCGACCAGGAAATAATAATTCACACCCTCGTTGCCAATGAGGAGATCAATTATTCTATTACTCTGGCCAGTAACCCGTCGGGTGGAGAAAAGGGATTTATAGGTATCAGTGGTTTTTCGACTGTAGTTATATCAAGGTCCATCGGGGTCTCTATCGGGGAATACCCTGCAAAGGAATTGCTGCATTTCCTGCAGAATATACCGTATATGATGATGGGCATGGTCGGCTGGATCATATTATTGGTATTGCCTTTTCCTAATCCTTTCATTGGAAGCTTTGCGGGTTTCAATACCTCCATCTATATGTTCTATGAACCCATAGGATGGGCTGTGCCACTGGGTGTGGGCATATTCTGGCTTGCTAATTCCCTGCTCTGGATAGGATGGATGAATTTCTATGTGGGATTGTTCAACTGCCTGCCCATGCTGCCCCTTGACGGGGGGCATGTGTTCAGGGACACTCTTCATTCCATTCTGGCACGGTTGTTCGGTAATGAGGAACGTATGGGTGTGATTGCAGGAAAGGTTGCTACTGGCTTTGCAATACTCATGCTGGCCTCACTGGTATTCATGATCATTGCGCCTAAGCTGGCACAAGGTCTTTGATTTTACAAAACAAAAAGGTTAATAGGAAATAATTTTATACGTGTAGATAAAGATTATAATACCATATCGTTTTATTGTCATTAAATATTGAATGAGAGTGTCAACATGGATTTTAGTTTTGACTCATTAGATAATCAACTTGTAACCACTGGAATAACAGCATTAGATGTGCAGTTAGGTGGGGGTATACCTCTCGGGACAACACTTCTGTTGATTGCCGAATCGGGGGCTGGGGCTGAGGTTTTCACAAAACAATTCTTGTATGGTGGACTTAATAGTGGTGAATCTGCCTTTTATTTTTCTTCGGATCGTTCAATTGCGGAGGTCAAAGCTGACATGAATCATTTCGGGTGGGATGTCAGCAAATATGAAGAAACGAATATGATCGAATTCGTTGATGCATACACACCAAGATTTATCAATATCCTCCCTCCGGAACTGCGTAGTAAGATGTCTGCAAAGGAGTTCCTTAAAGCTGGATTCGATCCTTTTAATCAGTTAAAGACTACTGTCAGCCAGAATCGTGAGTCCAGATACAGGGGGGTCATCGATTCTATTTCTTATTTCCTCAGGGCATATGATCTAAACAGTGTGATCGAGGTCATTGAACTTATGTCTTCCATAGGTAAACTCACTGGTGGTGTACACCTGTTAGTGATCGGTGCGGGACTGCATGATGATATTACTTTAAATACGGTCAAATACCTGACAGATGGTATGATTGAATTCTATGTTAAGGAAAGGGGGTCACAGATTGAAAGGGGTCTTGTTATTAGAAAGATGCGGGGCATGATCGTACCAAACAAATCCATCAGTTTTGACATCACTCGTAATGGTATCGAACTGGAAACAACCACAAGAGTACTGTGATCACATAAATTCGTCCTGGATATTTACCACTTCCGTACTGTTTCTGGCCTTTGAGTAAGCGTCCAGAGGTTCGCGGTTTAATTCCAGGAATGTATGTCCCCATTTGAACTTGTTGAGGATATCTTCTGCCTGCTTTTTATGATCAAGGATATATAGTGCCGCAGCAAAAGCTTCTACGGTTCCCAATTTGAAAGGTTTCCCAAAGTTAACTGGGTTTGCAGCCAGCAGATACGGCAGTGCCCGGTGTTCAAGGCGCAGTTTTTGCAGCATGGGAAAGATTCGCTCTACTTCTTCCCATGAACAGTCCAGTACAATTATGCCCCGGTTATAATTATCTGCCGGGGAAAGTGCCTGCTGTGCCATTGGGTTTAGGAATATGGCACCTGACGGCAGCTTGCGTGGTGTCTTATGCAGGTGGGCAAGTTTGAATTTGGCCAGTTTCTTACCTGTACATTTTTTTGGGTCGCACTGGTTGGCGTGGTACAGGTGAAGTGATATATGGTTGGGTTTTTTTTGTATATCAGTCATGTAAGTGAAATTTCTGAAATTCTCAGAATAAGGATTTTTGTATCCCCTTCAAATTAAATGGTAATTGATCATATTGCTGTGAATTTTGAGACACAGATTTCACTGATTATACAGATTGATAGTAGTTGTGAAAATCAGTGTAATCTGTGAGATCTGTGTCTATATTAATCTTGCATTTGATCATACTTTTTGAAATGGATACGAATTTTAGAACAATGCTGGCATGGTTCCGGCTGAAGAAATTATTTTATACACCCATTTTTACATATCTTTTATACACCTATTTTATATTCAGTTCGCTCTTTAGTTCACCAAGGGACGCAATGCGTTCTGCAAAAGCATTATGGGTGTGGATACTTTCTTCATTGATCTGTTTAATGGTTATGATAGCCTCATCCGGCAGGTCAGTAAACTCATGTACGATCTTTTTAGCCATTGTCCTGACACAGTCCTCAACGAACTTTGGGTTCTTATGGGCTGTTTCCACAAGCATTGCCTCATCATTGCGTTTGAGTAGTTCGTATATATTG
>JAUWRA010000206.1 GCA_030610815.1 Methanosarcinales archaeon | reverse complement strand
CCTGTACTGGTGGATGGACTAAAGGCAGCCGGTGCTGAAGTTTTCGAGACACAGGTGTATGAGATAGCCAGGCCCGCAAAGGACAGTGCACAGGAAGAACTGATACAGGCAATTATGTACCAAACAGTGGATGCTGTGGTGTTCACCAGCTCGATGATGGTTCGAAATTTTCTTGACCTGGCATTGCAGATGGGAGTAAAGGATACGGTCATCCGGGTTCTGAACAGTGAAGGCATGGTGGTGGCAGCTATCGGACATCCGACTGCCAATACATTGAATATGAATAAAATCCAGGTTACAATCGTTTCAAGTGAATATACCTTTAAAGCATTGATACATGAAATAAAAAAGGAATTCGGGATTGATCATGACTGAACTTATTGTAGACGATAAAGCTATAGCATTCATAAAAGCTGAACTGGAAAGTGCAAATTCACCGGCAGCACGTTTGTTTGTAACAGGCGGGGGCTGCTGCCAGAAGCTTGATATTGCGGCAGTCGATAAAGTTATTGCCAGGGATATCAAGCATGTCAAGAATGGTGTCACATTCCATGTGGAAAAATACCTTGATGATAACACGTCTTCTCTGGAGATCACTTTTGATGAACAGCGTGAGGTATTGTCTGCAACTATTAATTACAAGAGTGTGTAAATAACGAGATGGAGTATATAGATGATAGGCATTTCAAAACTTTATTGCGGGACAGTTGAGCCTTCTGATGCACTTAGATACGGGCGGGATTCCAGTAAACTTCCTTCCCATCTGCTGCAGTTCTCAAAGGATAAGAAACCAGTAGTGGTCTGGAACATGGGCCGACGATGCAACCTGAAGTGTATACACTGCTATGCCCAGTCCAGGGATATCGAATATGAGGATGAACTGACAACCCAACAGGGCAAGGAACTCATTGATGACCTGGCCCAATTCGGCTCGCCTGTTATTTTATTCTCAGGCGGCGAACCCACAATGCGAAAAGACCTCCCAGAACTTGCCATGCATGCAAGGGATAAGGGAATGCGTGCTGTGATCTCCACTAACGGCACCCTTATTGATGAGAAGATGGCTAAGGTCCTGAAGGATATCGGCCTGTCATACGTAGGAGTTTCACTGGACGGGATGAGGGAGACCAATGATAAGTTCAGGGGCGTGCCCGGTGCTTTTGATGCTGCACTGCAGGGTATGCGCAACTGCAAGAAAGAGGGTATCAAGGTGGGTCTGCGGTTCACTATCAACAAGAAGAACGCACAGGACATACCTGCGATTTTCGACCTGCTCGAAAAGGAGGGCATACCCAGAGTCTGCTTCTACCATCTGGTCTACGCGGGCCGGGGTTCGAAACTGGTGGAAGAGGACCTGTCCCATGAAGAGAGCCGTCGAGTGGTGGACCTTATCATGGACAAGACAAAGGAGATGCATGACAAAGGTTTCCCAATGGAAGTGCTTACTGTTGACAACCATTGTGACGGGCCTTATGTTTATTTCCGCCTCCTGGAAGAGGACCCCGAACGTGCCGCAGATGTGTATGAACTGCTAATGATGAATCAGGGCAACTCCACTGGAATCGGTATTGGGTGTGTATCATGGGACGGTTCGGTCCATGCTGACCAGTTCTGGAGGCATTATTCTTTTGGTAATGTGAAGGAGAGACCTTTTAGCGAAATATGGATGGATACCAGTGACGAGCTTATGGCCGGTCTCAAGGACCGCAAAGCCCTGATAAAAGCTAATGCTGACAGATGTGCAAAATGTAAATGGCTGGAGATATGTAATGCAAATTTCCGGGTCAGGGCCGAGGCTATCTATGATAATGTATGGGCAGACGACCCTGCATGTTACCTGACCAAGGAAGAGATCGGGTACGATGAGGTCAAATAAGTTAGATTGAACCAACTTTAATTTTTACGTCGTGCTTTTACAGGCATATTAGCGATACGGGCAGCATGGGCGCCAGCCATAAACCCGGCATCGATATTTACCACACTCAGCATAGAGGACGACTGCAACATAGTATGCAATGCTGCCTTTTTGCCACCCCCGGTTCCGTATCCAGATGTGACCGGGACCCTTGTCATTAGTACATCCATCATGCCTTGAAAAGTATTATTTCAGAAATAATTATGGGGTGGGTTTTTTGAGCAAATAAAAGATGGTTAAGGTGGAAAATGGTAAAAAAGGGTTGATAGGGTTGAGTCGGTTTTGATTTGTAGTGGAATCTGACAGAATTTGTTAGATTTATATCCAACTAAAATTCGTCCCATAGCCGGGGTAATGTAAAGATTTATTGAGCTAAATCCACGGAACATTCTAAATATCCATTATTATTATAATGCGTGAAATAATAAAAAAAATGATAAAGTATATATATAATCATCAATGAT
>JAUWRA010000057.1 GCA_030610815.1 Methanosarcinales archaeon | reverse complement strand
GAACTGTTCCGGACCAAAAACGAAGTATTCGTAATATCAGGTTCAGGCACTGCCAGTATGGAGGCTGCCATAGGGAACGTGATAGGAAAGGATGATACAATAATCACTATTGAGAACGGTAAATTCGGTGAGCGGTTATGTGATATCGGGGAACGCTATGGCAATGCGGTAAAATTGCAATATGACTGGGGCACGCCTATTGACCTGCAGGCCGTGGAAGCTGCCCTTGAAAATGGTGCCAAGGCCGTGGCAATGGTACATAACGAGACCAGTGCGGCCATAAAGAACCCGGTAGAAGAGGTAGCCAAACTGGCACACAAATACGGTGCCCTGTTCATTATGGATGCTATTACTACAGTTGGGGGTGATACGGTAGAGGTTGACAAATGGGGTGTGGATCTGGCATTTATGGGTTCCCAGAAATGTATTGCTGCACCACCGGGTCTGTCTGCCATTACGGTCAGTGATGCTGCCTGGGATGCTATAGTGGATAAGCCTCCCTATTATCTTGACCTGAAAGCATACCGTAGATCAGGCTCCAATTCACCCACCCAGACACCATACACGCCGGGTGTGCCGTTATTATCTGCCATGTGCGAGGCCCTGAGGATCGTGAAGGAAGAAGGAATGCAGCAGCGCAAGCACAGGCATGCACAGGGTGCAGCAGCCGTACGTGCGGCAGCGGATGCGCTGGGTATTGAAATGTTCCCGAAGATCGATAAGTATCACAGTTATTCCAATACGGTCACTGCCATGAACATTCCAGAGGGTATAACTGATAAGCAACTGCGCGGCGGGATGCTGGACATGGGTATCCAGATATCCGGCGGGCAGTCACACCTGAAGGGTAAGATATTCAGGATAGGCAGTATGGGTAATTTCACTGCTACTGATATGGTCACTACCATCTCTACACTGGAACTGGTGCTGGCAAAGCACGGGCTGGTTGACAGAATTGGCACAGGCGTGGAAGCAGCAGGCAGGGAACTGGAAAAGATATAAAGACTATAGCAGTAAAGAAATATAATAGCAGTTAGGGGAAAACATGGTCACGATAGGCATTGCAGATACTACATTTGCCAGGTACGATATGGGGGGTGCAGCCATTGATGAGCTGCGCAACAATGCATCTGTGAAGATCGAGCGTTATACTGTACCCGGTATCAAGGACCTGCCAGTGGCATGTAAGAAATTGATAGAGGAACAGGGCTGCGATATTGTCATGGCGCTGGGTATGCCCGGGGCAGACCCAAAGGACAAGATATGCGCCCACGAGGCTTCCCAGGGTATCATCCAGGCACAGTTGATGACCAATACCCATGTGATCGAAGTGTTCGTGCATGAGGATGAAGCAGAGGATGACAAAACCCTTGCATGGTTGATGGAGCAGCGCTCACGGGAGCATGCCATGAATGTTGTGAAATTGCTGTTTGGCAAGCGGGATCTGGAACGTGAGGCCGGTACCGGGCAGCGGCAGGGCTATAAGGATGCAGGTCAGGTGGGTCTGTAGAACATATTTAAATTTATAGTATAATGTCAATAAGAAATATAATTGGAAATAACCGGAGATCATCATCATGAGCGATATTAAACTGGGATTTGTGATAGCAGAGTTCAACAGGGACCTTACCTACCAGATGGAGCTGCTGGGCAGGGAGCATGCAGAGTTTTTAGGGGCCACAGTAGAGCAGACCATTATGGTGCCGGGTGTATATGATATGCCGCTGGCCATCAAAAAAATGGTAACCGACCCCAACATCGATGCCGTGGTTACGATCGGCTGCGTTATCGAGGGCCAGACCAAGCACGATGAGATTGTGGTTCAGCATGCTACCAGGAAGATCACTGACCTGTCACTGGAATATAATAAACCGGTAACCCTGGGCATATCCGGACCGGGTATGAGCAGGCTGGATGCACATAAGAGAGTGGACTATGCCAAACGTGCGGTCGAAGCTGCAGTCAAGCTGGTGCAAAGATTAAAATAATATCTCATCCCAGATTGAAGCCATGGTATCAAAACGCCTGCAAAGTATTGAGGAATCGGCCACCCTCAGGATGACGGATCTGGCCAATGAGCTAAAGCGTGAGGGACATGATGTTATCAGTTTCAGCCTGGGTGAACCTGATTTTGACACACCGAAAAATATCTGTGATGCTGCCGAAGTGTCGCTGCGCCGGGGAGATACTCATTATTCTCCTTCTCCCGGCATTCCTGAACTGCGCCTTGCTATTGCTGAAAAACTGAATGAAGAGAACAACCTGAATATTGAACCTGCACATGTGATCGTGACACCGGGCGCCAAACAGGCTGTATTCGAGGCCATACTTGCAATACTGGACGAGGGCGACGAGGGCATTCTGTTCGACCCGGCCTGGGTATCCTATGACCCGTGCATCAAGATAGCGGGCGGGAAAACGGTGTTTGCACCCCTTGACCCGGAAAATGATTTTTGTCCCACAGATGTAGCCAGTTATATCACTCCTAAGACCAAGCTTATTGTATTGAACAGCCCCAGCAATCCTACAGGAGGTATTTTTTCCAGGGATGCGATACAAGAGATCGCAGACCTTGCTATCGACCACGATATCACTGTGATCTCGGACGAGATATATGAGAAGATCATCTATGATAAGGAGCATTTCAGCATCGGCAGCCTACCAGGCATGGAAGACCGCACCATCACTATCAATGGTTTTTCAAAGGCTTATGCCATGACGGGCTGGAGGCTGGGTTATCTTGCTACTTCTCATGAACTGTACACGTCCATGTCCAAGCTGCAGAGCCACAGTGTCAGCAGTGCCACTACTTTTGTCCAGTGGGCGGGTGTGGAGGCCCTGAAAGGGGACCAGTCATTTATTCCCGGAATGGTTGCCGAGTTCAAGGCACGGCGGGACCTGCTGGTGGACGGGCTGAACAATATGGGAATTAAGTGTAATTATCCCAGCGGTGCGTTCTATTCCTTTGCGGACGTGAGCGAATATGGCAACGGTGATGATGTGTGCGAGCAGTTGCTCACTGAAGCCCATGTGGCTGCTACGCCGGGAAGTGCATTCGGGCCCAACAGCATGGACTTTATAAGGATTTCCTATGCCACCAGCCAGGAGCGAATACGGGACGCACTGGAGCGCATCGAACGGGTGCTGGGGTAACAGCCGGGTTTAAAATGAAAATAGTCCACAAGTATAAGTCACATCACGATTGTTTTCATTATCGTGCGAAGTAAAATCACCATTCGAAAACTCTCAGGTGGTCCGCTGTTCTATGATTACCAGTACGGCATAGCATCTATGCTATATTCCCGTCTTGCTGCATCAAATATTACCCTTGCAAATTCGATCCACAGTCATCAGGGATTCAAGTTCTATACGTTTTCCAACCTGATCATCGAAGACTGGATCCCGATTAAAGACGGCTTGAATTTCAAAAGGGCCCACTTTTTCCTTTCCTCGCCCGATCCTGAATTCATACGAAGTTTTACAGAGGGATTGCTACTTGGACCTGAATTTTTCCTTGGTAAGAAGAAGATTGATTTTATTATCGAGCGTGTGGAGATACTCTCGCAGCGCACGTTTTCGGATACCTGTACATTTAAAACCCTGTCACCTGTGTATGTCAAGACTATGAGGAAACGTGATGACAAGCTGGTCGAGGTTGACCTGTACCCGAAGGATGCCAAGTTCTACGAGAACCTGCATACAAACCTGACCGCCAGGTATGAGGAGTTCTACGGGCACCCTGTTGAGCATGAGCATTTTGAGGTTGTGGATGTTAAGGATGTCAAACCTAAGCGGATATCGATTGGCAACTCTTTTCGGCGGTGCAGTTTGATGAAGATGATGGTTGAGGCGAGCCCTGAGCTTATCGGGTTTGCGTATGATGCAGGGCTGGGCGAAAAGAATGCTATGGGGTTCGGGTGTGTGGATGTGGTATGAGCGGGGAGCCAGTGTATATTTCAGCTATCCTGTATCGTTACTTTTTCCATATGCCTGTTAAGGAGTCTTACTTCATGCTGTTTTGCAAATTCGAGCGCAGATTGTGTGTATCCTGACTTTGAGATAAATATCACCCGTTTCTTTTGTGTCCTGAATTTGGATCTGCTGATCTTTTGTATCAATTTGTCAATGTCTTTGTAGCTGGTTTTCTTGTTTCGCCATTTGATCTCAAAAATATATGCCGTGTTATCATCTGTGCCTACCAGATCTAATTCGATATTATCTTCCAGATACTTTTCAAGTTTGATGTTATACAGTGCTTCAAGTTTGTATTTTATTTCATATTCTTTGGCAATTCCAAGCTCTGTCGAGACTCTCTGGTATTTTTCCTCCAGGTTTGCCAGTAGGTGTTCTGCTACTTTCCCTGATGTGATCTCTGCACCGAGGCCCAGATATTTGTTATTGACCCAGAAGGCAAATAGCGGGTCTCGTATGTGGTATGTACTATTTTTGCGAAATATGAGGTCTGTTCTCAGAAGGGCTTTGAGGTAATTTGATATTTCTCCGGTCGGTTTTTTTATGTGCCTTGCAATTGCTGCCAGATTTGCAGGATCTTGTGATAACAGGAAGAGTATGGTCTTGTACCTGTCTTTGTTCTTGAATTTTGCAAGGGATACATCGAGGATGTACTCGAAATGCTCATTAATGGAACCTGTATCTGCGAATATTTCGTTCATTATGCAGTAATTTACCTGTGGTGTGTCGATCGAACTGTCAAGTGCATACTGTTCGGATATTTTCCTGCAAACGGCAACTGTGTAATACGGCTGGCCGTTTGTGAATTTGTATATCTTGTCTTTGTGGTTTCCGGCGGGTTTAAAGGGAAGTGTTGAGTCGATGAGTTCGTAGGTGCTTTCCCTGTCAAAGTTTTCCAGGGTCATCCTGGTGAACTGTCCGAAAAAGGGGTTTTTATAGTTGAGCATTTCATTGAAGACCGAGAACACAGAACCTGATATCCAGTAGTTGACGTCTTTTTGTTTTTCTGTTATCGAGCGCATTACCTGGAGGAACCGGGGGTGTACCTGTAATAATTCCTGAAATTCATCGAATATGAATATAATCTTCTTTTCGTGTTTTTCTGCGAGTTTTTGTGCAAATGCAAATGTCAGTTCCAGGAGTTCTTCTGTGGCGATCTCGTGCTGTTTGAGGATGCTTATAAGGGTTCTTACGTGGTGGGTTTCCATATCTCCCAGTTTTGATGCGAGCAGTAGGAGGTCTTCCATCTCATAGGGGTAGTCTGCCTGTTCTTTTTGCCGGAGCGTTTCGTATATTAGTTCTTTTGAGTATGCTTTGACGAATCCTTCTGTATCAGGTATTATTTTCTGGAGGTTTATGTAGGGGATCAGTATGTTATTGTCACGGGTGGTGTTTTTGAATTGCAATAGCAATTCTGTTTTCCCGATGCGCCTGAGCCCGAAGAGTGCGATGTTTATTCTTGAGCCGGAGCTTATTGATCTGCTGTGCTGGTTGAGGATTGCCAGTTCATGGTTTCTGTTTACGAACATGTATGTTAGTATAATGCTTTTATGCATAAATAGATTATGCATAATTGGGTTATGCAGGTGTTGTAGCCTGTCAGGGGTGCCGTCGGAGAGGATACGGCTGGTGCAGGGGCGGTGTGGTGGTGGGGAAAACGACCTGCGCCGGGTGGGTGGTGTAATACTTTCACCCTGCATGGGTAGAGTATAAATATGTTAAGGGTGTTTATTTGGGTGATGGCGATGAGGGATAAGTGTGAGTTGCAGATAAAAAATATATTGTTGTAGATTTGGAGGAAGTATGTACAACTTTATCGTAGATTTGTTTACTGAGGAAGAATACAGCGATTTATTAAATAGAGAAGAAGAAGGTTACAAAAATGAAAAAACCAAAATTTTGGTCGTACCTCCAGACTTAATTGATTCGCCGTTTGTTATTAAAAACACAGATATTGAAGAGGAAATTGCTGATAACCTTTTATTAGAAAAGTTTCAATTTGCATATTTCAATTTTAATAAGTTTGTCAATCCCACGCATAACAACGCTAACAATATTGGCACAAATTCCGCATTGATGAGCCATTCACCCACACACTACAAAATTACAAAAGCCTTCATTGATAAAGATAATGATGGTAAAAATCGGCAGTATCCCAACGAGAATACTATGATAAAAATCCCCTTGAAGAAAGTTGAGGGATTTTCAAATTCGGTGAGGAAAACCGAATACTATAAGCAATTTCCTGAGCTTTGCGATAGAGTCGTGAGCTTTTTTAGAGATTTTGACATAATTAACCCGGAAAACAGTTTTGGGTTAGCGGAGAATGACTTCATTGTATTTCTTGTAAACAATTCAGATATTGAGAGATATTTAAATGTTGTTGAAGATTACACCATAGAAAAAATTCTGAAATATCCTATATTTGAAGGAGATTGTGACAGTTGTGGAAAATCAGATCAACTGTACATGTTAACTCAGGGAAATATGTTCGATTTGGGAAAAGATCGAAAATTTCTTTTTAGGCACCCTACAAGGTTCAATACTAACTTGACATCAAAAAGTCCGGAGAATTTCAATATTTGTAAAAAATGCGCCAAGCAAGTTTATGATTTTTTTGAATACATTAAAAAATACAAATTTTACAGATATGTGTTTCCCACAACCTTAACTTTTGACACAAGCGATTACAAAGATTATTCTTCCGATCCGATTGGCATCTTAAAAATGTTAAAAACTCTGTATAGCAAGAATCGATCTCAGGAGTTCGATTATGTGATGATGATCACCAATCCGAAAATAGAAGATATAGAATTCATATACGTAAATAATTTCAATTACAATCTTCAAAATGTGAAACCCACTGTCAATGTCAGTGACATTCCACTACACTCAACACTGAAAGAACTCGCTGCCAAAGGTAAGGAGGGAGAAATCACATACATCCAAAATGAAAGGAATAAATCAATATTCTTAAGAGAATTAAATCTAATCTTTAATAATACTCTTACGGGTTCCTTGTTTGAGACCGATCCAAAAATGTTGATGAAATCACTTCATCCTTTCCTCAAGCTGAAAATCATCGAATACAACTTAATTATTAGAAACTTTGTATATTTTCAGGATAATTCTTTCTTCGATGACCGGATTTTTTCGAAACTATTCAGAGAAATACTCTCAGAGCTGGTTATGAATCCCGGTATTCGGGATGACATGAAGATCGGACCTAATAAAATCCGATTTTTCTTAACAATTTACTTTAAGTATCTGAACATAGAGCCTAATGGAGGCGATACCATTACAGAATATATGACACTAAAAGAAAAATTAAAAGTTGCGGAACCTTTCGAAGTGGAAAATGATTTTGAAGCGAGTTACTGCATGGGACAGATATTTTACTATCTGTTGCAGGAATATAAAGGACAGAACAAACTGAACCTCTTTACTAAATATACCATGAATGTTCATAACATGGATATATTGAAAATGAAGTTGGTTACAGTCCTTGAAAAGTATTCTCATAACGAATATCTTGATAACAATCAGAGATTTCATAATCTGATCACAAACGTACTGACGTTTGAGTTTAAAAAATCATACGAGGACAATAAGATCCCTCTGTACACGGGTTATTTTGATAATAACTATTTATATTATTCTAAAAAGGAAAAAGAAGAACTCCAATCTCAACAACAGGAGGAGAATTAGATGAACTATAACGGTGTAGTGGTTGTAAATGCAAAGAATGCAAGTTTTAATGCAGGTTTTGATGGTCTTCCCAGAAGATTACCCACTGGCAGGATATTTGCTACCGATAAAGCATTGAAGTATTGTATAAGGGAATATCTCTCAAAAGAGGAAACTGTGTTCGTTCAAAGAACTAAGGAGTTCCACGAAGTTAAAGATGAAGCGGTGGTGCAAAGGTACCTGACACTAAGGGAAAACTACTGTAAAAAATGTGGGAAAGAAAACATCCCTAAAGATGAGAGGGCCATCATCGACGATCTCAAACAATTCATAGATATTCGATTGTTTGGAGTAGTATTTGCAGTTGATAGCAACATATCTATAACCGGTCCCTGCCAAATAAATTATGGAATTAACAGGTTAGAGGGGTCAAATATCTATTCTTCAGACATATTATCTCCTTACAGGAATCCAAATGAGAAGAGTAAAGATGCGCAGCAGACCACAATAGGTGAAGAATCCAGAGCTGACGATGTTTATTACGTGTATGACATCTGCCTTAATATGAACTCTGCGGAGAAACAGGGAATTAAAATAGCAGATAATGACATAGAGAAACTGAAGAACGCATTGAAATACTCAGTGGGAGAAGTAACTTCTACCACTATGTTTGGCTGCGAGACGGTAAGCATGCTTTGGTTTGAAAACAAAGACGATCAGATATTCAACAACCTGAACTCATTGGTAGATGTATATGAATCAGATGGTGGGGTAATCGTGGATTATTCAAAAGTCACAAAATTAGTGGAAGGAAATATTAATAACGATTCACTTGAGCAATACACCAATAAAGTCAAAAACATTCTTTCCAAGTAGGTTAATTCAGAGTGAAATGAACCTTTTGGTGACTATATGGATATAACACTGGAGCACTTTTCGTCGCCTGACGATAATGAGATTGGTAACCAGTCAAATAAACTCCTGATTTTTAGATTATATGGGAGTTTTGCCCATTTCAATCAGCCTATCAGCAATCGTTTCAGGAATACGTATTCAATCATTCCAAAACCACAATTGCTGGGGCTTATTGGATCAATTGCTGGTCTTGAAGGATATAAAAACAGGTCAACTCTGCCTGAATTCTATCGCATAATCGGAAATTTAAAAGTTTTTATTAAACCAAATAATAATTATGATAAAAAGTTCATAGTGAAATATAACAGTTTGAACAGTTTTTTGAATAACAGGGTGGACACTGCTTCTCCAAACGTAATAATCAATGAACAGGTGCTCTTATATCCAGACTATGAAATTGGCTTATTGCTGGACGAAAATAATGACCTGCATAACACCATCATTGAAAATATTCAGCATAACCGCAGCGTATTCCACATATATCTGGGAAAGAATGAGTTTTTTGCAAACGTCCAATACATCTCCCTAGAAAACTATGAGATAAATTCAACGAGAGAAGCGATGTGTCGCAGCATAATACCCTTTGATGAACTAGAAAAAGAAGGCACCGATAATATGAAAATGGAAATGCTTCCAGTAGGTTTCGATGAGAACTTCAAGTACGTTTATCGCTTAATGGCGATACCGCAAAAAGAGTGTGTTGTACCATTGAAAAATCCGAATAATTGCATCATCTCAGATGATAATGTTTACTATGCCTTCTGATACTTTCAGAGAAATATTCAAAGATCTGGACCGAAGTTTAATTCCACGTAACCGATTCTATTCTGCTCATAGACGAGGGGACAATCTGGAATCGCTGGAAGATCACTCGGAACAGTGTAGTAATTATTTCCTGCATATAATTGACGGATTAGGACTTGAATCGATACTGGATGAATTAATATCCAATCTGTTTGGGGAAAAACAACAAACTGAAATCAAACAAATCATATCATTTGCGATTTATTATCACGACATCGGAAAAATAAATCCTAATTTCCAAAAAGCAAAAGTAAAAGGAATGAAGGTGTCTGGTACAAGTCATCACAGTTTTTTTTCAGAAAGAGTGTTAACTTCATTTCTCCTGAGAAAGTTTCCAGAATTTCGAGGAATCATATATTTGGTTACCAATATTATTCGGAGCCATCATGGGAAATTAAATGATTTTACCATAAAGGACTATTATGAAAGCTCCGAAGAAAGAGAAATAATCCTACAAATTCTTCAAATTACGGATATTGATGAGATAATACTTTCAGAAGACGATAAAAGAGAGTTTTTCAAAAGCGGTTTAGAATGTCAAAAAACATTTCTTTTAGTCAAACTCCTTTATTCACTGCTCGTCCTTAGTGATTCTTATTCAACCATGCATTATACATATTCATTTAATGCCATGTATCCTTTGAATATTATTGATCAAAATATTCGAGATAAAATGATAAAATCATATTCAAGAATATCATATAACTCAAATATCGATCAAATAGAATTAGAGGGCAGTTCTCGTTATAATACCCTTAATGAACTACGAAGAGAAATTTTGATTGAGTGTAACAATAGTATGAAGAAACTTCTGAATGAAAATAACAAACTCTTCATGTTGGCTGTTCCAACTGGTGGTGGAAAGACAAACATATCTATGAAAATGGTATTAAATATTCTTGAACATGATGAAATGATTAAAAGGCTATTTTACGTGTTTCCTTTCATCAATATAATAGAACAGAACTACAAAGCGATAGATGATGCATTATTCGACAAATCTTTGTTCCCTGATAAAATAAGTCTTATTTCAGACATATACTCACGGGCATATGTCGATAAGTTTCAGGGTGAGATGGATGAAGATTCGGTATCAACTCTAAAAAAGATGATGGTAATCCGGGACGATAATTTCCTGAATAATTGCGTAAACGTGATTACAAATGTAAACTTTTTCAATGCTTTTATTAAAAATGGTGGCAACAACCGCTATAAAATCGTCAACCTTTGCAACAGTATAATTATTGTCGATGAGATACAAACATTAAGCGATAAAAATCTTAGAGTATTTTATGATTTTATCAAGGAAACCAGTAGAAATTTGAATATTTATTACATCATTATGAGTGCTACACTTCCGAATTTCAATGATTTTCTTGATGATATTGTAGTTCCACAGATTATCGACAATCCCCAAAAATATTACAATCACCCGGTGTTCAAAAGAAATGAAATTGTTTTTAGAAAAGATGTTAACGATATAGATGGCATCAAAGAGTTGTTAATCGAAGAGATTAATAAAAATTATCGAACAGGAAACGTAAAAATTCTTGTGATCTTAAATTTGGTCGCCACTTCAAGAAAAGTATACGAAGAACTGAAATGTGATGAGAAGTTCGAAAATTTCTCTTTTTATTTGCTAAATAGTACCACATCGACCTTACGAAGGAAGAAGCTGATTGAAGAGATCAAAGATAAATCAAAAGAAGTACGAACAATAATAGTTTCAACACAATCTATAGAAGCTGGTGTTGATATTGATTGCGATTTCGGGATAAGGGATTATTCCATATTGGACAGCATAGAACAGATATCCGGCCGGATAAATAGGGAGTGTGATGCAAAGAAAGCAGGCGTTTCAAAACTATTCGTTATACAGTACAAAGATGGTAAGATAGCAGATTCTAAGAAGATATATGCCGGTCAGGAACGATATAATATTTTAACCAAGAGGATAATTAACCAGGATGATGTCAAAGAAATATTGAACTGCAAGCAATTCGATAAATATTATAAAGTTTTGTCTGTAGAATTGAAAAAAGTCGCGAAGGATTCTTTTAATATAATCAATCGTGAAATAAATAATTTACATTATCAAACGATAAACAATAAATTGGATGTAATTGATGACAAATTAGATAAAGTGGATATTTTTATATGCGAGGAAATCCCAATAAAGAATTTGTCTGAGTATGACATAACTAAAATCGAATCTTTGATTAACGATTCAGAAATAAGAAGGTTAGAAAAAAATCATAAAATCATATCAGGTGGAAAAATAATCACCGAAAGTGTTTTTGAAATTTGGAAAGAAATTCTAACATCGACAGATAAATTCGAAGATATATATATCAGAAGAAAAATTACCAGCCTATTCAACCAGTTCATTATTTCGATAACCAATATAAAAAATACAACGTATGATCAAGACCTCTTAGGATATCTTGAAACGGATGGGTTTGTTGAGATGGATAAAGACTTTGGTGTTATTTTATCAACGCCAAAGTTCTTGGAATATTATTCATTCACCGATGGCTTAAGATCAGATAAGTTAAAAGATGCAATAAATAAACCATCGATTGGTGTTATTATTTGACTTTTCTAACATAACGTGAACCAGATGACAGTTTAGATTCTACCCCGCACAAACCCCACCACACACTTTACCATTTTCCTGTTATTTTCCAGATATGGATTTCAGGTTGCATCGTCTGTGCATATCAAGTTGTTGCCGCCGACTACAGTTGAAATATATAATTTATGTAATTTTTAAGCAGTCGAGTGTACAGAGCGTTTTCCCCCATACTCTGCGTGTCTCTGTGCACACTGCGGTTCATGTTTATTGGATTATAGTCCCATTCCTCCACTAACCCGCATCTGATTGTATGAAGATGTAATTCAAGTCATACTCAGCAGCGAACTTATACGAACTTATACGAACTCACAACGAACTCTCCTTGATCACCCGAACATCATGACATAAATTATATACTATTCCAACAAAATCATACACTCATGAAAGCCAATGACCTTTCATCATCCAACACCACCACATCATCCCCTCCAGATGAACCTCTGACCACAGAAAACACATCATCTATCTCCCCCGCCATGAAAATAACCGGTGTCAAGATCAACTACTTCCACATCTGCCACACCAAACTATGGCTCTTTTCCCACAACATCACCCTTGAACATGAACACGAAAACGTCAAGATCGGCAAATTACTCCACGAAGACCGATATAGTAAAAACAAAAAAGACGTAACTATTGACAACACGATCAGCATCGATTTTGTGAAACGACGCAACGACATCATAGAACTCCACGAGATTAAAAAGACCAAAATGATGGAGGACGCCCACCTGCGCCAGATGCTCTACTACCTCTATTATCTCAAACAGAGAGGAGTTGATGCGCAGGGCATCATGAACTATCCCTTACTGAACCAGACCAGGGATGTGATACTAACACAGGAAGACGAAAAGAACATCGAAGATGACATACGCCGCATTGAAGAAATTGTTACAGGCAGGATGCCGCATCCAAAGCGCATCCGTATCTGCC
>JAUWRA010000054.1 GCA_030610815.1 Methanosarcinales archaeon | reverse complement strand
AGGTCCAGCTTCATAAATTGTAAGAATTTCTTCACGTTCCATATAAATCCCCTCAGATTAATGGAAAAATTTGGTTGTTTTTTGAATATTAATTTAATATGATGTCAAAGTATATTGATTTTTCGGCATAGGTGTTTTTTTAAAAGTAAACTGTTTATAGGGTGGCTGAATAGTTACCAGGAATGATTCATTATATCCATCTGCGCACAAGTGCACAAGCCACGGAAGACCCGGAAAAGGTACGATCAGCCCTGAAGCTACTTCTCCCTCCTCCAGGACGATTCGCAAAAAAAGATACAATCATGGTGCATGAGATTGTCACAACAGGGTACCACTGCAACCAATTTATACTGATGGAGGCAGAGCTAAAGCAAAACAAGGACTGCCAGTATGTGATTGACCGTATCAGGGAACACCTGGGGCCTGCAGGTATTTCCCGGCTTGCAGCCGAACTGGAAAATCGAGTGGATGATGACTGCACCCTGTACATCAGGTTTAATAAGCAGGAAGCATATTTGGGAAAATTGATGACTACCACAAAATCCGATTCCATCCTTGTACGGATAAAAATAAAAGCCTATCCGGCCAGGCCCGAAAAAGCGATACAGATCGCACGGTCACTTTTAGGCGTGGGAAAATGATCATGGGCATAATAAAGAGTTCGAACTTCTATGACCTTAACGTCCATGCACTGCCTGACTATGCAGACTCCCCATCAAGGATGATACTGGAAGCAAAATATATGGGATATTCAGGCATCTGCCTGACCTCGATCAACCCTGCCAATACGTTTGGTGGTACTGACATCACCATGCCAATGCCCAGGGATTTTGAGATATATACCGGAATCGAGATCCAGGCGGATAATGTATCCAAACTGAACAAATATATAAACAGGTCAATTAACAAAGTGGATATCATCACTGTCAGTGGAGGTCACGAGGACATAAATCGTGGGGCTGTAGAGGATGGGCGCGTGGACATACTTGCGCACCCTGCATCCCAAGGTAAACCATTGAACCATGTACTATCTAAAGCGGCGGCAGATAACGGCGTAGCTATCGACTTCAATATAGATGCCCTGATACGGCACAGGGGGGGAAGCAGGGTCAGGATACTCACTGCCATCAGGCAGAATGCTAGGCTGGCACGCAAATTTGACGCACCCATGGTCATCACCAGTAATGCCAGGTCACACTATGACCTGCGCGGACCCAGGGAGATGATGGCACTGGGAATGCTAATGGGTATGACCCGGGAAGAAGCATTACATGCACTATCAACGGTACCCGGCTCTATTATTAACAGGAACCGGAATAACAACCGCATTATGGATGGAGTGGAAGTGGTACAATGAAGATCCTGCCCCCTACTTTGAGAGAATCTAACAGGTATCTGGCCATTTCCGTAACATCAGAAGGGGACATACCAAGGCGGGATCTTGTTAATGAAATACTCTTTTGTGCAGCGACACTTCTTGGGGATGCAGGGAGCAGTGAGATGGGTATCCGTCTCCTGTCGTTCGAGGAGAACAAGGGTATTGTCCAGTGCAGGATGGACAGGGTATGGGAAACAAGGGCCGTGCTTGCAACCGTAACATCGATAAAGGGGATGCGGACCAGGATAAAGGTACTGGGTATTTCGGGAACCGTTAGGGGAGCGACAGAAAAGTATTTACTAACGCAAGACATAAATGAGCCCGAACCTGAGATAAAAAGAACCCAAACAATAAAAGAATGTAAGATGATCATAGATGTGGGGACAATTTTCGGTGAAGTAGTAAACCGGAATAATAACGAAATTGATTTATTGTCAGAGGACCCACATTCTTTAGAAATACTAAATCGTTCTAATACCAGATATTTTGGTATTACGGTTTTTGACATTAAAGATAAGGAGATTGATTTATAATGCAGATGGCACCTCAAATGGGATATGATAGAGCGATAACGGTTTTTAGTCCGGACGGCAGGTTGTTCCAGGTGGAATATGCCAGGGAAGCTGTCAAACGCGGAACAACGGCAATTGGAGTAAAAGCAGTAGACGGCGTTGTGCTGCTTGTAGATAAACGAATTACAAGTAAATTACTTGAAGCTGGTTCTATTGAAAAGATATTCCAGATAGACGATCATATTGGTGCAGCCACATCTGGTCTTGTGGCTGATGCCAGGGCGCTGATCGACAGGGCGCGGGTAGAGTCCCAGATCAATAAAGTATCATATGATGAGCCCATTGGCGTGGAAGTCCTGGCTAAGAAGATCTGTGACTTCAAGCAGACCTATACCCAGTATGGTGGAGTCAGGCCATTTGGTACGGCATTATTGATCGCCGGTGTGGAAGATACTGTGGCAAGGCTTTTTGAGACCGACCCCAGTGGTGCCCTGCTTGAATACAAAGCTACCGGAATAGGTGCAGGCCGGGCTGAGGTGATGGAAGTCTTTGAAGAGAAGTATACCGATGACATCAAACTAACGGATGCTATCTTACTGGGCCTGGAAGCTCTTTATAATACAACAGAGGACAAGTTTGATGCTTCTACCATCGAGATAGGTGTGGTTGAACTTGAGACCAAGCAGTTCAAGAAACTCAGTTCCGAAGAAGTTGCCGATTATGTCAATGTGATACTGGAAGCCCATTCAGGGGAAGAAGAAACCGGAACTGAAGAAGAAGCTGAAGAAACTGAAAGTGAAGAGATGACTGAAGAAGAGACCGGGAAAGAATAACCCATCTCAATATAAATTGTTGGTTTGATCATGGTCACGCTGGATGATGCCGTAATTGCCAGGCTTAAGAAAGGTGGGAAGCAGTTCGAAGTATATGTAGACCCTGATGCAGCCTTTTCCATGAAAAGGGGTGAAGAGATAGACATGGAAAAGGTACTGGCAGTTGAAGATGTTTTTGAAAATGCCAGCAATGGCGATCGTCCTGCAGAAAAGGATATTGATAATACATTCAAGACACAGGATGTATTTGAAATTGCCAGGCAGATCATCATGCATGGTGAGATACACCTGACAACAGAGCAGCGGAAAAAGATACTTGAGGATAAAAAACGCCAGATAATCAGCATGATCGCTGCCAATGCCATTAATCCCCAGACCAAGACCCCGCATCCGGCTGCAAGGATCGAACATGCCATGGAAGAGGCGCGTGTGCATATTGATGCCATGAAGAGTGTGGATGATCAGATAAATATCGTGATGAAGGCGATACGTCCCGTAATCCCCATACGTTTTGAAGAGATCAGTATCGCAATAAAGATTGGTATGGATTATGCCCCAAAGGCATATGGCCCTATTTCTAAATTCGGCACACTCACAAAAGAAGAATGGCAAAAGGATGGTTCATGGATCGGTGTGGTCACAATACCTGCAGGTTTGCAGGACGACCTGTTTGGTCTGGTTAATCACCTGACCAAAGGAAACGCAGAGATAAAGATTCTGAAATGAAATTAGAATTATTACAAGATTATCAGGTTGAGGTTATAAAAAATGGATAAGCACATTGTGGTGCCTGGCGATTTTCTTTCTGACGATGTCAAAAAAGCAGGAGACGGCACCTATGTGAGTGAAGGAAAGGTTTATTCAAATCTTTACGGACTTGCAAGTGAAAAGGAAAAGATACGGGTAGTTTCCTTATCAGGGAAATATATTCCGCAGGCTAGGGATTTGATCGTGGCCACTGTGAGTGAGATTACTTTTTCGAACTGGATAATGGATATCAAATCACCATATGAGGGACTGCTTAATGTGTCTGAATATCCAAGACGTATTGATTCTTCTGACATGGTTAAATACCTGGATGTTGGTTCATCCGTGCTCGTTATGGTTAAGAATGTTTCACGTTCCATGAAAGTAGAACTAACAATGAGGAACAACAAGTTAAGACCCATAACCAGTGGAAGGATTGTCCAGGTCTCAGCAGTAAAAGTGCCAAGGATGATCGGCAGAAATGGATCCATGATATCTATGTTGAAAAAGGAGACTAACTGCAACATCGTTGTGGGCCAGAACGGAGTTATCTGGATAACCGGCAAGGACCGTGATATGGATAAGGCTATAGAAGCGATACAGATTATTGAAAATGAAGCTCATATTGATGGACTCACTGATCGGATAAGTGGTTTTTTGAAAGGAAATGTGGAAAAAGAACAAGAAACAGTGAAACCAGCAGGTTCTGAGATATTTGATGAACTACTGGACTGATTGATTGAGTTAAGAGAGGAAAGAGGAAAGAGAGGAATTGTAAATGACAGACAAACCAGAAAAGTTCATAGATGAAAATGGCATTCGTTCTGACGGAAGGCGGGCCAACGAGATAAGAGATGTTAAAATCGAGGTCGGCGTATTGAGCCGGGCCGATGGTTCGTGTTATCTTGAATTTGGTAAAAATAAGGTAATGGCAGCAGTTTACGGTCCAAGGGAAGTACACCCCAGGCACCAGCAGAAATCCAACAGGGCTATTGTAAGATATAAGTATAATATGGCTTCCTTTTCAGTAGAGGACCGCAAGCGTCCCGGGCCTGACCGACGCAGTATTGAAGTTTCAAAGGTAAGCCGTGAAGCTCTTGAGAACCAGATATTCACTGAATATTTCCCAAAATCTGCAATAGATATTTTTGTGGAGGTCCTGCAGGCAGATGCAGGCACAAGGACGGCAGCCCTTAATGCGGCATCCGTTGCTCTGGCAGATGCAGGAATTCCGATGAGGTCACTGGTCTCTGCGTGTGCTGTAGGGAAGGTCGATGATACTCTTGTCCTGGACCTTAACAAGAATGAGGACAATTACGGCCAGGCAGATGTGCCTATAGCAATGACGCCTGATGGTAAGATCACACTGCTTCAGATGGACGGCCACCTGACCCCAGAGGAGTTCAAGCAAGGCCTGGAAATGGCACAGGAAGGGTGCAGGCAGGTATATGAACTGCAAAGAAAAGCACTGATGGATCATTATTCTAAGAAAACAGAGGTAGTAACTGAGGGCACTACTGCAGAAGATGTCAAGAAAGATGCACCAGAGGAACTTGAAGATGTAACTCCTGTCGAGGTAACAGAAGATACTGAAGAAACCGAAAAAATTGACGATACCAACGAAACCGGAGTTACCAAAGAAACTGACGATACAAAAGAACCCGGAGATACCAAAGCAACTGGAGATACTGAAGATACCGTCAAGGCAGGAGATGTAGAGGAGTTGGAGGATTCCGGCGAAGAGGTTCCTGAGACTGGGAAAAACGCTGATGAGACTGACGGTCAAATGGATGAGAGTGAGGAGGAGACTTCCAATGAATAAAGATATTGTTTCAATTATCCAGAAGGACCAACTGTATAATCTGATGCTGAAGGGTGAGCGTGCAGACGGCCGTGCGTTTGACGAGACCAGGGAAATCAAGATCGAAACTGGTATAATAGAAAAGGCAGAAGGTTCGGCCCGTGTGGAAATTGGCAATACCAAGATCATTGCCGGTGTAAAGATCAGCCCGGGCACGCCATTCCCTGATACACCTGATGTAGGCGTGATAATTACCAGCCTGGAACTCATACCCCTTGCATCCCCTGAATTCGAATCAGGTCCGCCCCGGGAGAAAGCCGTAGAACTTGCCAGGGTGACTGATCGAGGCATCAGGGAATCCGGCGCAATAGATTTAAAGAAGATGTGCATTATTGAGGGTGAAAAGGTCTGGATGATTTTCATCGACATTCATGTGCTGGATGACGGCGGTAATATAATGGATGCTGCTGCACTTGGTTCGATAGCTGCATTGCTTACAGCCACAATCCCTGCAGAGCGTTATGGACTGGGTGAAGATGCACCGTTGCCAATGAGAGATATACCGGTATCTGTAACTGCTGTGGATATAGGCGGCGGAATTGTATTTGACCCATCCCTTGAAGAAGAAATGGTCGCAAACACCAAGTTAACTGTGATATCCAATCAGGAAGGCGCAATTGCCGGCATGCAGAAGAGCGGCAATGGGTCGTTATCAACGGACCAGATCAACCACATAGTAGAAGTGGCCTGTAAGAAGGCACAGGATATAAGAGAAAAATTCCTGGAGATTTAAGATTATGGCGAAAAAATTTACCCGTAAAGGTCACAAGACCCGGTCAGCAGGCAGGTTCGGGGTCCGTTACGGTAGGAAGACCCGGAAACTGGTTGCCGATATTGAAGAACGTATGAGACAGGGATATAAATGCCCCCGGTGCGGTATTGTTGCAATCCGCCGTACCGATACTGGTATCTGGAACTGTAAGAAATGTGATTATACCTTTGCAGGCGGTACATATGTACCTAAGACATCTGTAGGGCTTGTTGCAGCAAGGTCTGTTAAGAGGGCAACGGAACCTGATATGGTCTTTGAGGAGATGGAAGAGATCACACCTGGGACTGTTGAAGCTGAAGAGACCGGTGCGGAAGTGGAAACTGAAGTAGATGTTGTATCAGAAGTTGAAATGGATGCACAAGTAGATACAGTAGTGGATTCAGAAGTGGAAACGGAAATGGATACTGCAGATACGGATATTGCAGACGATACATTGTAGATAATTCACAGGTGAGCTGATATATGGTATATTACTGCACCCGTTGTAAGCGTCTTGTCGAGATCGACTATGAGGCTATGGGTATACGATGTCCTTATTGCGGACACCGCATACTGATAAAACAAAGACCCACCCTGGTGAAAAGGGTGGAAGCAGTCTAACGTAAGGTTATTTGCAGGAGGGTACGGGATACTCTCCATTTTTTTTATTTTTTCATTCTCAGGATTATAATGGGGAGTTTGGTCTGGAAATTCGATCTGAGTTTGTTTTTGAAATGGATGAAGACGTTCAGGTAGTGTACCGGTCCCTCAAGCCTGAGCTGGAAGCTTCTCATCAACGCAGTGCCACTGAACTGGGGATACAGGGTAACTCCCTGGTTCTAAGGATATGTTCAGGGGATATGGTATCTATGAGGGCAGCCTTGAACGGATGGCTGCGACTTATAAGGATAGCGGTTGAGATGAATGCGACAATAGAAAGTTAGAAGTACTATTGTGGCATGAATGAAATCAAATTGATACATGAATAGGTGAATTTTAATGAGCGGAGAATTACCACCACAGGTCCAGAACCAACTTGCCCAATTGCAGCAGGTACAGCAACAGGCACAGGCTTTGGCGCAACAAAAAAACCAGTTAGAGATCATGGTTAAAGAGTCTGACATGGCTCTTGATGAACTTGGAAAAATAGATGCGGATGTAGCTGTTTTTAAGAATATTGGCAACTTGATGATAAAAGCCGAGAAAGGCAGTGTTGTCGAGGATTTAAAGGAAAAGAAAGAAACTCTTGATCTTAGACTTCAGACAATTGTCAGGCAGGAAGAACGGATTCATAAGAGATTTACACAATTACAGGAACAACTCAAGACGTCTGTGGGTTCACCAGGAATGCATGCTGAATAAATTTCAGCTTTTTTAGGTATCAGACCATGGAAGTCGATGAGTTCGGTTTTTACAACCGGCTCCTGGATTATTCAAATATCCTATTTCTCTGTCACCGGAATGCAGACCCGGATGCAGTAGGAAGTGCCTATACGTTAGCGGAAGCTATAGGGGGAGTTGTGGGAGTGGTGGATGGATGCAACCGTGTGGCTAACATGTTGATCAATGCACTTGAAATCAATGTGGTTGCAGATCCTGATCCTTCAAATTATGATTTTACTGTAGTTGTGGATACAAGTACACAGGCGCAGCTTAATGATACTAAGTTAACAAAATATGCTGTCGTGGACCATCATTCTACATGTTCAATAAAGGATGATGCTGAATTTTATATACATAGGTGTGCCAGTTCTACTGCAGAAATCGTGTTTGAAATAATCAAGAGTATGGATGCTCCTGTCATGAGGAAGTCTGCCATGTCCCTGATTACTGGTATTATCACTGATACTGGTAATTTTAAGTATGCTTCACCCCAGTCATTCAGGACACTGGCAGAGATTATCGAGACCAGTGGAGTGGAATATGGGGAGGTGGTGGATATATTGGCTTCCACGCCCCAGGATATCAGTATGAGGATAGCTGTCCTGAAAGCGGCTATGAGGGCGCAGATCCAGCGGGTGGGTGAACATATCATTGCTATTAGTACTATAAGTTCTTTCGGCGGTACTGCGGCGGGTATATTGACCCATATCGGTGCAGATGTGTCTTTCGTTGGTGCTGAAAAGGATGGTGTTATCAGGATCAGTGGCCGGGCAAGACGCACTGCTATTGAGGATGGTGTGAACATGGGCCAGATCATGCATGATGTTAGTAAGGTGTATGGCGGTACGGGCGGGGGACATGATGGTGCCGCAGGGCTGGATGTGGATGGGGGAGATATCCAGGAGATACTTAAAAGCTGTATGGATATGGCTGTAGGGATTTTGCAGCGGCATAAAAACGTGTGAATTTCGCTGCTGTTATTTTTGTTGGCTATACAATATGGCTTTTTCAATTTGAAGTAATTTGTGTGTATAGTTCTGGCTGAAATTCAGGACATGAGTATGAAAATAATGTAAGCCCCATCCATTCTCTATTTTTCTGATATACATTACCCGATTCTTATTTATATCACGCTTTCATTGATGGATCCATGCAGATCGGCCCCCTGAAACTCCATGGTAACATTCTACTCGCACCCATGGCAGATGTGACCAACCTGCCCTTCCGCTTGCTCTGTAAAAAGTACGGTGCTGCGCTTGTGTATACCGAGATGGTCGATGCCGATGGTGTGATATATCACAGCAGGAAGACCATTTCAAGGCTTGCTTCATGTAAGGATGAGCAACCTCTTGGTATCCAGCTTTCAGGGTCATCTGCCAAAGGGCTGAACCGGGCTGCCCGGCTCGTTGAAGCGCAGCACGGTCCTGACCTGATAGATATTAACTTTGGCTGCCCTGCCAGGCATATAGTCAAAAAGGGTTGCGGTGCGGCCCTGATGAATGATCCGCAGTTGATGGCTGATATTGTAGGGCAGGTCTCTGATGCTGTAAATGTTCCGGTCACTGCCAAATTAAGGGTGTATGACGATGTTGAGCAGACACTTAAGGTGGTGCGTATGCTGGAAGATGCGGGTGCCTGTGCAATAACGGTACATGCCCGGACGCGGCACCAGAATTATGCACACAAGGCAGATTGGGATGTGATCGGGGCAGTCAGGAAAGAATTGTCAATCCCGGTAATAGCCAATGGTGATATTGTTGATGAGATGGCGGCACAGACCGTGCTTGAGCAAACCAACTGTGATGGTATTATGATCGGACGGGCTGCTATTGGGAATCCGTATATTTTCAGGCGGATTGGTCATTATCTTGAAACTGGAGAGTTTCTCGGGCCTCAGGATGTCAATGAACAGTTGGATGATTTTTTTGAATATATAGAACTGGCTGGGAAGTATGATAAACTTGATTATGGAGGCATTAAGCTTCATGCCAAGTGGTTCACCAGGGGGTTGGAGGGTGGAAGGCTGTTACGGACTAAGATAAATGCGGCAGAAGATATTGATGAGGTGATTGGGATCATGGGTGGGTTTTGAGGAATGTTTTTTTGAGGGGACATTTTTATGGAGTATTGTTGCAGGCTATTTGAAAGTTTATAGTGTTGAATCGAAAATTTTAAATATGTATGGCTGGTAATTTTGGTTTGGGGTATAGATGACTTAGAATTTACATTCTGTGCTCAAAGGACAATAAAGGAAGTATTAAAGGAAATAAAGGTAACGTATGAAAAAGAATGAAAGTTTAGTTAATAATCGGGAAGGATTAGATAAAAATGGCCAAAAGCAACCATAAAACTCAAGAAGAATCTCTTGAGAAACAATTGTGGAAAGCGGCGGACAAACTCAGAAAGAATATTGATGCTGCCGAATACAAGCATATAGTCATGGGCTTGATCTTTCTCAGGTACATCTCAGATGCTTTTGAGGAATTATACAGTAAATTGCAGAAAGGAGAGGGTGATTACGCCGAAGCTGATCCGGAAGACAGAGATGAATACAAAGCCGAAAATGTCTTTTTTGTTCCTCCAGAGGCCCGCTGGTCATATCTCCAATCAGAAGCCAGACAACCTGAAATCGATAAGTATGTAGATAACGCCATGGATGCCATCGAAAAGGAGAATCCTTCGCTTAAAGGGGTTCTGCCAAAAGTCTTTGCAAGAGGCAATCTTGACCCGACAAGTCTTGGCGGTTTGATCGATCTGGTGGGCAACACTGCCATTGCCGGTGCGAAAGCCAGAAGTGCTGATGTTCTTGGTCATGTTTTTGAGTATTTCCTTGGCGAGTTTGCCCTTGCAGAAGGAAAGAAGGGAGGGCAGTTCTATACTCCAAAAAGCGTTGTCCAGTTGCTGGTAGAAATGCTTGAACCCTATGAGGGCAGGGTGTTTGACCCATGCTGCGGTTCAGGCGGTATGTTCGTACAATCGGAAAAATTCGTTGCCAAACATCAGGGAAAGCTGGACGACATATTGATCTACGGGCAGGAGAGCAATCAGACCACCTGGCGTTTGTGTAAAATGAATCTTGCTATCAGGGGCATTGACAGTTCCCAGGTGAAATGGAATAACGAAGGCTCCTTCTTAAACGATGCCCATAAAGACCTGAAAGCCGATTATGTTATTGCCAATCCTCCGTTCAATGACAGTGACTGGAGCCAAGACCTGCTGCGTAAGGATGGCAGGTGGAAATATGGTGTGCCGCCAGCCGGAAATGCGAATTACGCATGGATACAGCACTTCATTTATCACCTTGCTCCAAGTGGTATTGCCGGATTTGTTCTGGCGAAAGGTTCGCTCACTTCCAAGAGTTCGGGTGAAGGCGAGATCAGGAAGAATTTGGTTGAAGATAGGTTGGTTGACTGCATAGTTAATCTTCCGCCAAAGTTGTTCCTGAACACACAGATCCCAGCCAGCCTATGGTTTTTGAGCAGGAACAAAGCCAACGGAAAATACAGGAACCGCACGGACGAGATACTTTTCATTGATGCGCGCAATATGGGTCATCTGATAAACCGGCGAACCCTCGAATTTTCAGATGAGGATATACAGACGATTGCTGACACTTACCACAACTGGCGTAATCCTGACGGGGATTATGAGGATGTGAAGGGGTTTTGTAATTCTGCTTCAATTGAACGGGTGCGCGAGCTGGATTGTGTGCTGACTCCGGGGCGTTATGTGGGGCTGGCTGTGGAAGAGGATGATTTTGATTTTAATGAGCGGTTTACCAGGCTGAAAGCGGAGTTTGAGGGACAGTTGGTGGAGGAAGAGAAACTGAATCGGAAGATATTGGAGAACCTTGCAAGGGTGAGTTTAAAAGATGAAAATTGAAGAGATTATAAAACAACCGGAAGGCAGAAGACTGGAATTAAAGTAACAGCTCCCCTCCGGCTCTAATTTGGCTAAAACGGTTATTGCCTTTTCTAACGATGCAGGCGGTGAAATATACCTTGGTGTAAAAGATGAACCAAGAGAATATGTCGGATTGGATCCGGATACAATAATACAGCTGGAAGAACAGATCAGCAGTATGATCTTCGACCAATGTGCCCCTGTTATTTTACCTGAATTTACAATTATAACAGTGGACAAAAAAGCAATCTTGTGAATCAACATCTTCAAGGGGAACAACCCGCCCTATTTCCTGAAATCAAAAAGGAAAGAAAACGGTACATACATAAGAGTTGGTTCGTCCAATCGGCTGGCATCTGAAGAAATTATTGCCGAATTGGAAAGGAAAAGTGCAAATAAATCTTTCGACAGTGAAATTATTTTTGAAAAAACGCTTAATGAAATTGATATTGAAAGTTTCAAACTCTTTTTTGAAGAAAGAACAGGTGAAGAATTAAACGTTAAGAGTTCATCATAACGTCATCCTGGCCAGCCGCAACACGGAATATATCAAAACAACCGCCCCCCAGTACACGAAGAAACCCCAGAGGTAAGTATAGTAGACCAGAGGTCCGTAAGCCGGGTAGACATACTCACGCTCAGAGAACCACAGGATAATATTGATGTACACTGAAATGGCTCCCGATGCCGCCCACAATGCATATCCCCAGACCTGACCCAGTATTACACCCACACTCCCGACCGCAAGCAGCGGCAGCCAGATAATAAGATCTGCCCAACCTGCACCAAAAGACATACGAAAATGGGTCTTATCGCGCCAGTCCTCTCCTTTGCCGATACAGATATCCCTGGTTTTATGGCTGTGGGGTCTTAATACCATCAGCAGCTGGATGAATAACATCGGGAAAAGGACGAAAAGCAATCCGAAGACAACAAGTATCCACGTGATCAATGTCGGCTCAAGCAATTTAATTCCTCCTTTGATCTGTCTTGAATTAATTATTCTTCAAAGTATTCGCGATTTTCCCACAAACCAATAATTCCTAACAGCGAAGGTATCGTCCATAGAAAAATGGCCAACACCACTGTTTCGGGATAAGTTGCCCATCTCTGGAACGCAAAAACAAGTGGAAAATAGATACCAATGGATAACTCCATCAATCCTGCAGCAAAACCATAGAACCTTCTTCGCAGGATGCCAGTGAGTGCCACAATGCCAATTGAAAGCGGCCACAGCATGTCGGCCATTGCCACTCCCCAACTCTCCTGAGCCCAGGCACGCTCACCAGCATCACCTGTAAAACGTTCGTTCTGTAATCCAAGGTCTACTGCACCATCCCAGTTGAGGAGCGAATAGGCTTGCATACCCCAAGCCAAAAACAAGGCAAAAAGAGCTGCAATGGCAATCCACACCCCCAACGGGAAACGACCGACCTCTTTTTTTAGCATCTTCATTATTATCCTTCTTCAACTTTTTATATCTGCATTAGTACTAACAAAATCGGCAATGACTTTCTTAATTTCCTCTTCATGCCCGAGAGTCAGATGCTATGGCGTCATTCTAGCATCTGTGTAAATAAAGTTAGACAGAAACACACTAATATCCACATCGGCCACGTCCCTATACGCATCCCCAACAAGTGCAACAAAGTCCCTCAATATCTCAGGTCTTCTCACATCAGACTTAACTAAAGGAAATTGTGGAAACTTTCTAATCAATTGTCTTGCTTCCTGAAGTTCATCATCTGTAACAGTTTGTAAATCCCTCACAAAATCATCCACATCACCCAAAACCGTTTTGACATAATCCTCATTTTCAAGATTAGATAAAACAGCAAGAAGAGCACCATATTTAGTCATTTCCTTAGTAGTCTTACTTCTTCCAGTA
>JAUWRA010000028.1 GCA_030610815.1 Methanosarcinales archaeon | reverse complement strand
CGGTTGCGGGATGAAAAGCCAGTCCGGGTGGATGGGGATATGGTGATTGCCTCAACATGGCTGCCGCCTATACCGGGTAAGGTGTTTAACAGGCTGATACGGGCAGAAGTGAGCTGTGCCCTGGGTAAGTACGTGCCAGAGACAGTGTCTATTGAATTAACCAGGGAGTGCAAATGCAACTGTGAGCACTGCACGGTCAGCGAGGGCGAAGGCGAGATGACAACCGGGCAGATCAAGGCAATGATCGACCAGGCCCTGGACATGGGCGCATTCATCATCACATTTACAGAAGGCGACCCCCTGCTTCGGGATGATATCTTCGAACTGGTGGAATATGTGGACAAGGATAAGGCCATCGTCAACATTTTCACCCCTGGTACAGAGATGACGCCTGAAACAGCCGCCCGGCTCAAGGATGCCGGACTTCATAACCTGCTCATAAGTATTTACAGCACTGACCCTGCCAAACACAACCAGACCCGGCGGCTGGAAGGTGCGTATAATTGGGCCGTGGATGCCATCAGGATGGGGCTGGATGCCGGACTGCTGGTCACTATGACCACCCACGTCTCGCCTGCGCGCATGCATGAACTGCCCGGTCTCTATGAACTGGCAGGTGAACTTGGTGTGCACGAGTTCAGCATTTGGGAGAGCGTGGCCAAGCGTCCTGGCGACCCCGTGATCTCAGAAGAGGATAGAAAGGTGTTACTGGATATGCACAACACGCTTAACCAGCCAGGCCCTGGTCCCAGGGTATTCACAAGTTCCTTCTTTGAAGGCGAGATGCTGGGCTGCATGGCTGGCAGGCGCTGGGCTCATGTATGCGTGGACGGAGGAGTAAAGGCATGTCCATATATGCCTTTCGAGTTCGGGAATGCGCTGGAAGAGAACGGACTGCGGGCTGCATGGAAAATAATCAGGTCACTTGAGGATTTCAAGGAGCGCAGGAACCTGTGCATGATGCAGGACCCCAAATTCCTTGTCAACCTGGATGCTATCCCTGAAGATTCGAAGTCAAAATACAGCTACAGGGGTATATTGAAATGATCCGGATGTGAAGCCAGCAATATAATATTGTAGAGCCACCGATAACGAATTAGCTATTTTGGACTGAAACTCAAGTTTGAAAATTATTTTTTAACCTGAAATCACCCTCATGCAACTGATTTTGATAAAGTCGGGGGTATGGTTATATCACAAAAACTATATTATTTTTACAACAGATGTGGCGAAGGTATCGTAAAAAGATATGTAATAATGAGTCGTTCTGATTTATGAAAGTGGTCCTATGAGTACAGAACCTGCCAAATTGCTTGAAGAAGAGGGATTTAGTTATTTAACCTGCATACAGTGTGGGACATGTACAGGAAGCTGTCCCTCCGGACGCCATACCAGCCTGAACACCAGGCGGATAGTGCTGTCTGCAAGACGGAACAGGGATGTGTATCATGATAAAGACCTGTGGATGTGTACTACCTGTTACCAGTGCCAGGAGCGGTGTCCCAGGGGCATCAGGATAGTGGACGGGATACTTACCCTGAGGGCAGAATCAGTTCACATGGGGCTGATGCTGCCTGACCACCGTAAGGTAGCCGGACTTATGATAGATAAGGGCCATGCAGTGCCTATTAACGACGATGGTCGAGCGAAACGAAAAGAACTGGGAATGGATGAACTGCCAGAGACTGTCCACAAACACCCACAAGCCCTTGACCAGGTGAAAAAATTGCTTGAGCTTACAGGTTTTATGCAATTGGTCACGGATGAGGGTACTGAAAACTCATAGGACGGACAGTAAAACCTGTAACTTTGTTCCGGGATTGTATCATACCAGACCGGTCTCATTGGTCCTGGGCTTTATCATACCAAACCTGTATCGAGACTTTTTATTATTTTCTGGACGATCTGGAAAACCGCAGAGTACAGGGGGACGCAGAGAAAAATAACAACCCTCTGCGATCCTCCGCGTCCTCTGCGGTTAATCTTTTTTGCCATGACCCATTGATCAAGAATAAATTAAAAAGTCTCCCTGTATCCTGGTGTCGAGAAGGCTATAAAACTACTGGATCAAATGCTCTTTCCCTGCCAGTGTGGTCTTCCTGCCCTGGGGAGTACGTTGAATGAATCCGACCTGGATCAGGTACGGCTCATATACATCTTCGATAGTCCTGACCTCTTCCCCAACTGAAATGGCAATGGTCTTCAAACCCACAGGTCCACCCTCGAAATCATCTGCTATTATAGTAAGAATGCGCCTGTCAAGTTCATCCAGGCCCAGTTTGTCTATACCCAGCATAGTCAGTGCATCATCAGCAACATCCCGAGTTATCGTTCCATCGGCCCTGACAACTGCAAAATCCCTTGCACGCCTGAGCAGCCTGTTAACAATTCTTGGCGTTCCACGGCCGCGTTTAGCAATTTCAATAATTCCATCCCTGGTTATGGGAATACGCAGGATGGAAGCACTTCGATGCACAACCTCAACAAGTTCATCGACAGTGTAATGATTAAGCCTGAATGTGATTCCAAATCTATCCCTGAGCGGTGAACTCAAAAGTCCTATCTTTGTAGTTGCACCAATAAGAGTAAAATGTTCAAGATTGAGTTTTATCGACCTGGCACTTGCCCCCTCACCTATCATAACATCAATTTCCAGATCCTCCATTGCAGGATACAGTACCTCCTCAATAATTGAATTCATGCGGTGTATCTCATCAATAAAGAGTACATCTCCCCGTTTAAGTGATGTAAGTATCGCAGCAAGATCTCCGGGCTTTTCCAGGATCGGTCCTGAAGTGCTTTTTATGCTGACTCCCATCTCATTTGCTATAATATATGCCAGTGTGGTTTTTCCAAGGCCTGGTGGTCCTGAAAATAAAATGTGGTCGAGTGGCTCACCTCGTTTTTTTGAAGCTTCAATAGCTATTTTTATGGATTCCCTGATGACATTTTGCCCTATAAACTCATCAAGTCTTATGGGACGTATGGTAGTATCTTCCAGTTCATGATCCAGTTCAGAAGGAGATATGATTCTTTCTTCCATGATTATGTTTCAACTTCTTTTAATTTTAAAAGTGCTGCCTTGATCAATGCTTCGATCGTGGGTTCTTTTACACTGGCAGATACAGCATCTACAGCTTCCTTAGCTTCTCTTTGTTGAAAACCTAATGATACAAGAGCTCTTACTGCATCATAATTGACATTACTTGTGCTGGTGGGAACAAATCCTTCCATTTTCTTTTTCATCTTATCCTTTAATTCCAGTATTAATCTCTTAGCATTTTTCTTGCCAATTCCCGAAATACTGGTAAGGACTTTTTCATCTTCATTGATTATTGCACTGGCGAAATCTTCTATTTTTATATCAGAAAGGATCTTCATAGCTATCTGGGCCCCGACTCCTGAAACGTTAATTAGTAATTTGAACATCCCAAGTTCGGTTGTATTCATGAATCCATAGAGGTTGAGTGCATCCTCCCTGACATTAAGATGCGTATGAAGTTTTACTTTTACTTTTGCGTTTCCTTTTTCTTTAAGTTCCTGCAATGCCGGTTGTGGAACATTAACATGATATCCTACACCCCCGACATCAATTATAACAAACCCTTCACCACATTGCGCAATTTCGCCATATAAATGTGAGATCATATCATTATCTCATTATGTGTATATGACATAAAGCAATCGAAAGACCATCAGCGGCATCATCAGGCCGGGGCAGTTCGTCCAGGTCCAGAAGACTTTTTATCATTTCCTGCATCTGTCGTTTGTCAGCGCGTCCGGAACCTGTTATTGCCTGCTTGATCTGGGCAGGTGTATATTCGAATATGGGTATTTGTTTTTGTTGTGCTGCAAGTAATATTACCCCTCTTGCTTCACTTACCCTCATTGCAGATGTGACATTTTTATTGAAAAAAAGTTTTTCTATGGCGATTGTTTGCGGATTGTACTTTTCAAACAGTGCATTGGTCTCGTCATATATCTCTAAAAGGCGCTCTGGTGTTTGTTTATTAGCAGATGTTCGAATACATCCATAGCTTACAGGAATGATCTTTTCGTCTGATTTTTGTATAACTCCAAAACCAACAGTTGCAAGTCCGGGATCGATTCCGACAATGATCATGGTATTTTTACGGCGATTATTAGCTTTCGTATTCGTCGATATAATCTGAAATCTCTGTATCGGTTATAGGCATATTACCTTCAAAAAATGTCTTTATCCAGTACAAATACCCAACTCCACTTGGGCTCCTGTGCTGCTTTACAAGTTTGATTAAATGTTTAACACATGAATTAATCTCCCCATAAGTATAATTCCTTTCTCCCTCTATTTTGTTATATACCAGCAAAGCTTTCACAGATTTTGAAATTTCATCTGCAAGCGAGCCTTGCTTTTGACCATCGAAATCTTTTTTGAGTTTATTGTACGCAGATAATACCGTTTTATCTTTAAGAGCTGGTTTTTTCTGCCCGAAATTTAAAACCGTGGATTCTATACTGAAAAACATTTCATAATAATCACCGATATCCTCAAATAAAACTTTTTCGTTACCGCTTTCAACCAGTTCTGCTAATGGTCGATTTACATCAGCCTCTGTGACGTCCATATATTTTTATCATCCTCATGTTCTATAAATAGATTCGTACTTACGTCGCGAGACTTTTTAATTTCTTCTGATCTTTTGAACAATAAAGAACCGCAAATGAACGCAGATTTCGCATGCATTATCCGCTTTTATCTGCGTTCATCCGCGGTTAATATAACCGATTAATAAGTGTACCAGAAAACGTGCATGAAATTCTTCGAATGACATGCTCAAAAAATGAAAGTACCCTATGCATCATCTTTAAACCGCGGGATATTAAGATCAAGGGTACTTTCATGCTAAATAATAAAAAGTATCCGAAGGTATTGAATAAACAATACATTTAAATTAATTCAACTTGTAAATATATAATGTGGTTATCATGGGAACAATGACAATAAATGTTAATGATGATGTTGAAAAGATGTTCCGGAAAGTAGCGGCATCCGTTTACGGAAAGAAAAAAGGCTCATTGGGACGTGCCATTAGCGATGCCATGCAAAAATGGGTAGATGACGCTCATCAAAAAGATATCGCAAAAAATGAATTGAAACTGCTGAATACTGGCTTTAGTATGGGCAAACTTACTTTTACCAGGGACGAAGTACATGAGCGATGACCTATTTTTGGTAGATACAAATATCCTCGTTTATGCATTTGACAGTGATGAAACAAAAAAAAGGGATGCTTGCAAGCGTCTCATAGAAATGTCCTGGAACGGCATTGAAGAATATGCCATATCAATCCAAAATTTATCTGAATTTTATGTAATAGTTACCAAAAAGATACAAAATCCGATATCGTCCATTATCGCCAGACAAATCATCCAAGATATTATTGATTTTTCAAACTGGCAAGTGCTTGATTTCAATTCCGGTACCTTGATATCTGCAATGAAACTGAACAGCAAGTATAACATCCACTACTGGGATGCTCTTATCTGCGCGACGATGCTGGAAAACGGAATTAATTGCATTTATACAGAGAATGTTAAGGATTTTGATAAAATACCAGGGCTTACAGTGGTAAATCCTATATAAGACCGATATTCTTTTTATTTCAAAGGTCACTATCACCACTATCAATATCCAGATAATCAGCGGCACCATCAATATCACCAACCTGCCCAGCTTCCTCAAACAACTGGCAGACATCGGTGAGCACCATGGCATTACGGTCCAGACAGTGAACGCAGGTGCGCTATGGGCTCTACTCGACAGGGAAAATACTCTGGCACTCTATGGCAGAATAGAAAGAACAGATTGCACAGATGAAAAGCGGAAATCAATTTAGTCTGTTAGTGTTATATACTGCAAGGTTTGTGACTTTTTAATTTATTCTGGATAAATGGATCGTGGCAAAAAAGATTCACCGCAGAGGACGCAGAGAGGCGCAGAGATGTGTTGTTTTTCTCTGCGTGCCTCTGCGCTCTCTGCGGTTTTTTGAATAGTCCCAGTAAATAATAAAAAGTCTCCAAGGTTTGATGGAATTTAATAATGCTGATCAGCGCCCGTATTTCCCTACCATCTCTCCCTGTGCCAGGATGTGCCCTGACATGGCGGCCTCAAGTTGGGATTTGGTTGCACCGCTCTTTAAGCTGAGTGTAGTATCCAGGGCATATACCTTGAAGAAATACCTGTGGGGCTTGCCCTGCGGCGGGCAGGGTCCGTTATAGCCAATCCTGCCAAAGTCGTTCGTACCCTGCAGGCTGCCGTCGTCCAGGGTCTTGTTCTTTGGTACACCCGGGGGCAGTCCGGTGCTGTTGGCAGGTATGTTGTAGATCACCCAATGGACCCAGGTTTTGCCGGGTGCGTCGGGGTCGTCCACTATCAGGGCGATGGACTGTGTGCCTGTGGGGACGTGTCCCATGAGAGTGCGGGGGAGTGGTCATCCCCATCGCAGGTGTGTTCGACTGGCAGGCTGGTGCCGTTGTTGAAGGCATCTGAAGATATCGAGATTTGTTCCATTATGATCTCCTCCTCTGTTTGGGTTTCTTGCTCTGGTTGGTCGGATATACATCCTGAAAATAATTATTTTGATTTCTTATCATGTATCACGATATTTCCTCCCTCTAATGAACCCGTTGCATTATGATATTCCAACCCTTCTTTATCAAGAACTGTTATCTTATAATAATCTGGATCGCTACTCAACTCATTATCCATAGCCTCTACAGTAAACTGGAAGTTGCCACTACTTTCCGGTTGAAGTTCACCTGTAACCGGGTCAAAAATCTGGAGCACTGCTTTTCCCTGGAAGGTAGAAGTATTATCATTTATAGCAAGCCCGATCCAGGCATTGCTTTTCACAATATAATCTAACTTATCCAGACGATATACATAGATCGAATTGCCCTTGACTTTCCCTTTCTTATTGTACTTAACATTGAAGCCAAAATTACCATGACTTCCTGTGGGATCCCAAATCCAGCCGCCTCCAGTTGTGAACTGGTCTGTTGGCTCATATACAATCATTGGGGTTGGGTTCGATGAGATTGGCAGATAATAGTTATTTGGTACGATCCTGGCCATTATCATATAATCATCTTCTTGAAGATTGTTAATCGTTGCAGTAGCTGTTCCAACGCCCATACCGGATGAAGTTACCGAGATCGATGTAATAGATGGTATAGATGGTATAGTAGCAACCGGATCTGAATATGTTAGGTCACTACTCTTGTAGATAGTAAAATTAACATTTATTTTAGTTAAGTCTCCATAGTCAGTGTCGATTTCCTCAAGTGTTGCTCTGAGATCGATTGAGCCCGCTGTAGTAGGAAGAATGGTGTCACCAGTGTAGGTGATCTTTGCATCTTCCCTGCTGATTTGCATAGCTTTCGTGTCGTTGTCAGGGCTGTAAGATTCATCACCAGCAAACTCTGCCTTAACTTCATAGCTGCCTGCCGGCTGATCAAGTTTACAGCTTGTGTTGGCAATTCCGTCAGGTCCGGTGGTTGAAGTGACAGTTTGGGTGCCGAGGATGAAGTTGATCGATCTATCAGGTAAAGGATTGTTATTTCCAGAATCATTCAATTGTGCTTTCAGGTTAATGTAGTCTGAGTATTGGGCAGATAAATCCCCGATATACTCAAGCTCGGTGGCCCGGGTCGTTACTGTTATCTGCATATCTCCTGAACCTACGCCCCCATCATCGTCCAGTACCGTTAGTGTGCATATATATTTACCAGGTATTAAATATACATGGGTTGCCGTTATAATTTTACTGGACAGCGTTCCTTCTTCCTGACTGTCATCACCCCAATCAATGACTGCTGTCCAGGAATCATCTCCTGGGTCAGTGAAGCTTCTGGATAAAGTCATATTATCTCCCCACTGAACTGTCTGATCTGCACCCTCATCCAGTACGGGTGCAACATTATTGACAGTTACAATAAGAGTATCTAAAGTTGAAGCACCGTCATCATCTGTTACTGTGAGGTTGACGGTATAAGTTCCATTATCTGCATAGACATGAGTTGTCGCAAGTATTCCTGGACTGATTGGTGTTCCGTCTCCGAAGTCCCATTTTATTATATGGGTGTCTGCGGTTCCAGGGTCTGTGAAACTTCCTGCGAAACTCACTATGTCCCCCTCATCTGCAATATGATCCTCACCTGCATCCACTATTGGTGCGACGTTCCCGACAGTCACGTTAAGTGTATCCGAGGTTGATGCACCGTCATCATCGGTCACTGTGAGGGTGACAGTATAGGTTCCATTATCAGCGTAGACATGTGTAGGTTCAAGCATGCCAGTACTGCCTGGTGTTCCATCACCGAAGTTCCATTCTATTGTATGAGTATCATCGGTCCCAGGATCTGTAAAGTTTCCTGTGAAACTTACTGTATCCCCTTCATTTACAGTCTGGTCATTTCCGGCATCCACTTCAGGTGGCGCATTTAATACGTTCACTGAAGTGGTATCGGTGCTGCTCTCACCATGGCTATCTGTGACTGTGAGGTTAACCTGCCCTGCATAATCATCGTTCCATGTCCAGCTTACTTCCATCCCGGTTGCGTCTCTAGCCCCATCATTATTAAAGTCCCATTCGAAGCTGACTATATTATCGCCTGGATCTGGATCATATGACGCGCTGGCATTGAAAATGATTGCCTGACCTTCTATGCCTGTGTAAGGACCTGAGGCATTTGAGACTGGAGGAGTATCAAGGGTCATTGCTGTGTCATTGACCCATGTTTCATTGATATTTCCAAGATTATCCGCTGTCCTTGTGGATATTTCATATTCTGTATTTGGAATCAGGGCGGTTGCGTTGAAGAATTCGGCTGAGGTGTTGGTCTGGAAAATGTTGTTGAGGTAGATCTCGGTGTGGTTGAAGTCGGGGTCGGGCGGGTTGGTCCAGGTCCAGTTGATCCAGGTGGTGCCGAAGTTGTGGTGGAGGTTGGAGATGATAGCAGGGGGTGTGGCATCCTGTGTTGTTGCAGTATAACTGGTTGAGTTATTCCAGCCAACATTGCCCGCAGCGTCGGTTGCTGAAACGTTCACCATGTGATTTTCTGCTATTGCAGTAATGGTTCCTGACCAGATATCTCCACTCAGAGGGACAAGTGCAATATCGTTTGCTACCACGCTGACAACTGCAACATTATCAGTAGCGTTCACTGTAACCAGAATATTCTCACCCACGTCAGGTGTGGTGGTGTTCAATGTTACCATCTCAACAACTGGTTGTATGGTATCCTGCGTTGTTGCAGAATAACTAGTTGAGTTATTCCAGCCGATATTGCCCGCAGCATCGGTAGCCGAAACATTCACAACATGAGTACCTGCCATTGTTGTAATGGTTCCAGTCCAGACATCTCCATCCTGAGAGACAAGTGCAACACCGTTCGCTTCCACGTTGATAACTGCAGTATCGTCAGTAGCATTCACTGTAACCAGAATATATTCACCTGTGTCAGGTGTGGTGGTGTTCAATGTTACCATATCAACAAGTGGCGGTATGGTGTCCTGTGTTGTTGCAGTATAACTGGTTGAGTTATTCCAGCCTACATTGCCCGCAGCGTCAGTTGCTGAAACGTTCAATATCTGAGTTCCGGCTATTGCTGTGATGGTTCCTGTCCAGATATCTCCACCCTGAGAGTCAAGTGCAACATCGTTAGCTTTCACGCTGATAACTGCGGCATTATCAGTAGCATTCACTGTAACCAGAATATCTTCACCTGTGTCGGGTGTGGTGGTGTTCAATGATACCATGTTGACAATAGGTGCAGTGGTATCAATTGTAAACCAGACCGTGCTTGAATTCATGTTTCCAGTGGTATCGTTTGCATAAATGGTCAGGATGTGTTCGCCGTCTATGAGATTGGTTAAGGTCATATTTCCCTGAAGTGTGATATTAGCCGCACTATCAAGCGAATAGCCCTGCCATGCGGTTGGCTCATTTACCGAATAGTTCAGATCAACTGAATCTATGTTGTATGTAGTGTCATTGACAGGCGAGGTTATTGCAATAACAGGCAATAGTTTGTCAGTAATATAATAAATTTCAATCGCTCTTGCTTCACTTACATTCACATTTCCGGCACTATCATTTGCCCAAACACGATAGGTATAAACACCATTGGACAAATCGGTCTTATTGACATACCAATTGGTACCGGACCCTGCCATGGATTCATTAATGCCATTCCACTCAAGCCATGAAAGACCCGGCTCTGATAATGAGACATTTATGAAGGTCCAGTTGCGAGTAGTGAGGATTATGCCGCTGGGGTCGGTCGGAGAGATGAAGGTGATTGTAGGCGGTGTGTCATCCGAAACGGAAAGAGTGCGAGCAGTATCGTTGACCCATGTTTCATTAACATTTCCAGCGGCATCCACTGTACGCGTGCTGAGTTCATATGATGTATCTGGCAGCAGAGCTGTGGCATTGTAGTAATTCTGGGGCGCCGGGATGTTGGTGAGGAAGGTGCCGTTGAGGTAGAGTTCGGTGTGGTTGAAGTCTGGGTCGGATGGGTTGGTCCATGTCCAGTTGATCCATGTTATTCCTACTGTATGCATTAGACTGGATATGTTAGAGGGCGGCGTAGTATCAATAGCAAACCAAACCGAACTCGAATTCATAATTCCTGAAGTGTCATTTGCATAAATAGTCAGGAGGTGCGATCCGTCGTTGAGTCCAAATAACATGGTGTTTCCGAAGAGCGTGATATTGTCTGCACCATCAAGAGAATAACCTTCCCATATTGTGGGCTCATTTACAGTATAGTTGAGTTCAACTGAATCTGTCGTGTACAGAATGTCGTTCATGGGTGAGGTTATAGAAATAATTGGCTGGAGATTATCAGTAACAAAGTCAATTTCGATCGTTCTTGTCTCACTTGAATTTTCATTCCCAGCAGTATCATTTACCCAAACACGATAGGTATAGACACCATTGACCAAATTGGTCTTGTTGATAGACCAATTGGTACCGGATCCTGACATGGATTCATTAATGTCATTCCACTCAAGCCACGAAAGACCCGGCTCAGACAAAGAAACATTTATGAAGGTCCAATTGCGGGTAGTGAGAGTTGTGCCGTTGGGATCGGTCGGTAAGATGAAGGTGATTGCAGGCGGTGTGTCATCCGATACGGAAAGAGTACGGGCAGTGGCATTGACCCATGTTTCATTTATATTTCCGTTGATGTCTACGGTGCGGGTGCTGAGTTCGTATGATGTATCCGGGAGCAGTCCTGTGATATTGTAGTAGTTCTGCGGCGCCGGGATGTTGGTGAGGAAGGTGCCGTTGAGGTAGAGTTCGGTGTGGTTGAAGTCGGGGTCGAGTGGGTTTGTCCAGGTCCAGTTGAGCCATGTGGTGCCGATTTCTTTAGCATGCAGATCTTCTATGCTTGCAGGCGCTCGGATATCCAACAAAACAGTGGTTTTGACAGTAGAATTGACCATTGATTCATTCATGTTGTCTATTACATCCACAGTGCAAATATTTATCGTGTATGATGAATTTGGATGAAGACCTGTTATATTGAAATATTCAGCAGATGTATTTACCATCCAAAGTTCATCTATATGTACCATAACGTGGCTGAAATCGCTGTCATTTGGATTATTCCATGTCCAATTGATCCATGCTTGCCCAAAGTTATTTCCTGTTGTGTTTTGTAGATTAATTATGCTTGCAGGTGGGACGGTATCGCTCAATAATGATTTATCATGATACACTGTTATGGTTTCCGTGGTATTGAATCCTGCACAATCCGTTGCTATGATTTTTATTATATTGGCACCTTCATGCAAGGTAATGTTTGTACTCCATTCTTCTTTACCAGATTCGATTTCATTAACGGTGACACCTGCAATACCACTATCATCATAGGCTGTGCCTTTCACTGTTATATTCTCATGGGCAAACATTTTCCCATCAACAGGATGATCAACGCGAAGAATTGGTGATTTTGTATCCTCGATTGTAATTATTATACTTTGGGTAGATGTTAAGTCAAGATTATCCCTCACCATAAAAGTAATACTATGCGTGCCTGCTGAAAGATTTGAACTATTGAACTCATTACCATGGCTAATTACACCGTCTTTGTCCGAATGCCAAAGCGAAAAGTTGGTTAAAATTCCATCTTCTTCATCTACTCCGGAACCGTTGAATAAAATTAAATCTCCTTGGTTCCACACAGAATCATTTGCTGGGGAATTAATTGTTGCAACTGGAGCATAATTAACCTCAATGGAATCCGGATATTTAGTTTGATCAATTATGGCATCACCATCAGTATCTATCTCCATTGCATAATTTGTTGTTGTCTGATTAACAAATATATTCGCTGTGGTGTTTTCCAAGATCGAAATATTGTAATAATGGATACTTGTGATTGAATCATTTGTATGCTTCTCGAATGTAAAGTTAAATCTATCAATCGCTCTTTCGACTTTCTGTTTTGAAAAGTTTGAAATGATTTCAATCCTATATTCATCACTTGTATTATACAACATTATCATCTGCGGTATGGACACATTTTCATCTTTATAACCGCTTATATAGAAAGATGAAGGTATATCACGGTCAACACCATCTGAAATATTGACACCGGTGTGTCTTCCATTTGAGTCATATGCATGCATATCTATGGGTGAAAAACCCAAAAACCAAAACTTTGATCGTGAAGGGACAAATTTAGAAGGAGATGGAAATGCTATGTCTTTATAAACTTTAATAGGTCTATAAATTCTATTGGCAACTGCATCAGTTTGGATAAACATAGGTCCGGCAATATCACTGATTCTTACCGATTCACCTTTCATGTTAAACGCTTTGTCTTGATGTGAATGTCCAGTTAGCACTAATTGGACATTATATTGGTTAGAATAACTGATGAACTGTTCTCGATTGAACGCAATACATCCATCATTTCCACCAGGACCATTGTAAGGAACCGGGACTTCAAAAACGGATTCGATAGATTTCTCATCGTTGTTGCCAAATTCTTCGATGGCAGGATGATGCATAAAAATAATCTTCTGTGTATTTTTTTGTTGTTGCTGAAGGAATTTGATTTGTTCCTTTGATAGCCCATAAGATTCAGGTGTGTCATCATATTTAAGAGTAAAAGGGTCAAATAGCCCACCCCAATAAAGACTTACATTATAGTCTTCCCCTGTATCCAGTCCAAAAAACTGAAAATCACTCTCTTCAACTTCAAATTTAACTTTATCAATTTGATCTGGGAAGAATTCGCCATAGTTTTCAAGACTCTGCGGAAACAATCCGGTTAGGTCGCTGCGTCTATCATGATTTCCAGGCACAACATAAACCGGTATTTCAATGGATGCTAATGTCTCACAAAATTTCTTGAAAAATGTTTTATCATTCCATTCTACAAGATCCCCTGTGATTAATATAAATTCAGGTTTAGGATCTGTATCTATAGTTGCAAGAACATCCGCAAATTTATTGATTGAGAATTCAATCGGACCTCTCAATCCATATCCAATATGCACATCCGTCAGGTGGACAAAGGTTAAATCAGCTTTATCATTACTATATATGATCGTGTATTTCCCATCAAACCCTTCGGTATAGTGATCGACTATGAGTATCCTCCCATTTCGCATCCAGTAATTATAGGAAGGTATCTCTATTCTGTCTCTTGTCCTGATTACTTTTTCAATAGGTACTTCATTGTTATATGGATCCTCTATTGAAACTATTACCCAATCACCAGTATAATCTCCTATACTAACATCCAGTACCGGATTCTCAGGTGTCGGCATGTTGACAACTGCATAATTTGCATTATTCACAAATGTGGAGCTTCCAGTGGATGAATTGAATAAAATGTAATAATTCTCATCACTTTCTGAATTTGCAAGGAAATCATAACCCAATTCCCCTGTACCAAGCTGCTTCTGGATTATGTAAGTGTTGATTTCCTTTATAAGAGAAGTTTCCATTCCACCAAGCTCGCTGCTGTGTGTAAATTCTCCAGTGAATTCTGTAAATGTCCCATCAATGCTAGTGACCATATCCCACCAGGCGATCTTACTCTCACCAGGCTGGATATCTCCAAAATCCACTTTCATCGAAGTGCTCCTCTCTTCTCCTTGAAGTTGACTTCTTATGATCTCAAAATCAAGTAGCAGACCAGAAGGATTGTAGTAAATAACTGGTTGGGCTGTTTCAATGGCAAAATCCCTGGCTTCCCCGTATCCCTCATTTGTGACCTTAACTGCCAGTTTGAACGGTTTATTGGCAATGACATCAGATGGAATAAAGTAATCAAGTACCATTTCCGGCTGTGGTTTGACAACGATCTCAATTTCATGGGTCACAGTCTCAAAATTGATTCCATCCACACTATAAGTGATATTGGCAGATATGTTGTACTTGGCACCATCTGGATTGATTCCACCTGCACCAGGTTTTGGTATTATCAGCCACTGGGCTGATGCAAGACCTGATGGAGAGATCACTCCTGATCCATCGACATTATTGATGTTTCTAAGATTTGGTGATTTTATGAAAAACTTATCATTGGCAAATCCTGTATCATCCCTGATATGCAATGTAACTCCAACATTATCGATATTCTTATCAGGCATTTTATTAAAGATACCAAGACCTGCCCAAAAAGCATCACGTTCCATAGTAACGTTCTGGGAAATTGAAAGCTCTATTACTTCATGTATGGTTTCGGTCACTATTGGACGTGGTTTTCTGTGAACTTGGTCAATACTGAAGTCTGGCCAATTCCAATCCGGCCAATTCCAAGGCACATACGTTGTACCTCTGAAATGAGGGTGTGAAGGAGCGATAAATACACTAGGCATACTATTCCAAGAGAAAGTCCCGCCACCTATTGATCCGCCATCACCAAGATAGACATGTGGGAAATGAATTGTGAAATCTGGTAACCCAAAGGTGGGAAGAGTCAGATCATATCCCCCTATTGGAATCAGCCAGAAACAATTAAAATAATCCAGATCGCCATATTCAAAAAGCAAACCACCACCAATTATTTCCGGTAGAGAAATACCGACACCGGTATTTAAGCTCTCAATATCCAAGCTTGAACTTTGATTCGGAACAATTATATTTGGATTGAAATCTCCAACCCAGAATTTATCAAAGAATGGTATATCTATCCCTAAACCATCAGTAACAAGATCAATTCCCAGTGGGATTTGTGGAGTTAGTGTCCCCATTGTGAAGTATGAAACTATTTCATTTACACCTATTGACAGTGTAATACCAACTGCTTTACTTAACCTTATGTCACCGATTTTGTTGTAATTGATTGCGGTTGCAACATCGTCGTGTACTTCTTGTTTGTCACCAATCAGATCGTCCCATCCAGGTCCTGTTTGAAGCCATATTATATTAGGATCCACACTTAGATTCTCGGTCTGGGTTCCAAGATGTAATCCATCGATGTTAAAACAAAAAGGAATATCTGGCCAATCCGGTGAATCGGGAATACACGATCCGTCTACCGGGGTTTTAATTGTTACAGGAATACTTGTTCTTGCATAGCTTATGACTTCACGATTATTAATGAAATGAATATACCGACCTTGAATATTGACCTTACCAGATAATCGTTGACAATTGGCTGCATTTGATGAAAGACTTATCTTATAAGGCACCTCGATACTACTTTTTCCTTTGATCTCATTCACATTGGTTACTAATGGATCCAGAATAATACCATTATAATTTATGGAGGATATGGAAACATTATAAATAGATACTAATCCCACATTGTAAACTTTGAAAGACCCAAATTTTTCTTCACCTGGGATCATATTGTAATCAATACTTGGCGGGAAAGCAAGAAGAAGAGGGATTGGAACATCTGTTTCAAACCTCATTTTTAAAATCACGTTATAATAATCCTCTATTGATGTAGGCGTTACTTCCCAGTCAAAATCAATAAAACTCATATACAGAGATATTTCCATCAATTTCGGGGTATCCATAGCCTCTACTTCAACATTTCCCATTTGAGGAAGTGTATTTGTTCCGTCAGATGAGACTACGAAAATATACCTGCCAACAGGTAGATTGTTCATTAACACATATCCTGTGGAGTTCGTCGCCCCATCAAATTCTTCATATGTATCTTGATTTATGAGCGAAATATTAGCATTTGAAAGATTTCTCTCAAGAGCATCTGTCACATGGAATAGAAGACGCCCATTTTGAAGGTTGGTCACAAAAGCTGTCAGATTAACTTGAACTTCGTTGAAGTTATCACTGGTGATATTTACTGAATCAAAATAAACACCAAGGTCTACATTATATGAATTAATATGGATCTCAAAAGTTGCATTTTCCCCTGGAAGAATATCACCAATACTGGTATTTGATGTAATCCTCATCCAAGTGTTTTCAGGTTGATGCAGTGTAACATTTCTTGAAATGCCATAACCCATGTTGTATATACCAACTGTTCTGATTACTGTTTGATTTTTGTTCAATCCAACCAGGACATCTTCTGGATAGACTTTTAAAATAGGTGTCGGAGAAAATAATTTAACATCCAGCTCACTGATCTCGTTTGACATTTGATCAGTTGTGACTTCAATCTGGAATACAGCTTCATCAGGAACCGGTGTATTTGCCTCTATTTGTAGATTGAATGAAGCACTTTCATATGGCTGAAGTTCAGATGGAACGCTCAATGGATCAATAGTAGCTATCACATTGTCTGAAATATTCAGATCATTTACAGAAGTTGAGATGCTTGTTAATGTTGTATCACCTAGATTGTAGAGAGTAAAACTAATAGTACGGGAAGAGTTCTCGACCAGTTCCACTATTGCAGATTGTGGCACAATATAAAGTCCGTGAATTGTAAAGTTGTTCTCTGCATTTCGCAATAGTCCCATATTTGCGGCGGTGGCCCTTATTGTGTAATTGCCAGCTTCTGTATCAAATGGATGGAACGTGTAATTGAATTCTCCAATTTCGTTCGTATTAACAACATACGATCGTTTAAAACCATGGAGATCTAACAACAAATTGACATTGATATTTGATAGGGGACTGTTATTCAGATATTTTACAGTCCCTAAGATATTTACCGGGTTATCTCGATCATAATCTGTCTTTTCAGTGCTCACTTCAATGGCATAATCCTCCGATACTCCTATCAGTAGACTGGCAACCTCAATATTGCCAGATGTGTCATTGCCAACAAATAGAACGGAAAATAAGCCTGATCCAATCAGGTCTGTGCCCACATCGATACTGAACAGATGTGAATTATTATCATAAACCATCTCAATAGATTCTAATACCGGAGTTGAGCTATTGTACGGATAAATCGAAAGATTAAGACTAACATTTTCATCACTTAAATATTGAGCTGTATTTCCGGGCTTCATAACTTTAGCAGTAAAGTTTGCAGATTCGCCCAGGAGATATGAGCGCGAATTAGAATATGGTTGAATGAAATATGCCCCAGTAAAATAAACTTTAAACGAAGTCAGACCACTGCTGGTTGAGTTATACACAGTAATATTACCAAACCATAAACCACGTGGATCATTTTTATCAACAGTGTATCCACCTACAAAATGACCGCTTTCTTCTGACAGAATGATATGTTTCGAAATATTATTCGGGCCTGAAAGTTCAACATAAGCAGAGATGCCCGAGCTTATGGGATTGTTATCTGAATCTGTGACATTAACATCAAACCTAATTTGTTTTCCAACAGAATAAATTGAATAGTTGACAGGTTTATTCAAGGTTACATGCAAACCACCAGATAATACACCTGTAGTCTTTGCGGTATCATTCACCCATGTTTCGTTGATATTTCCATTTATATCCACTGTATGGGTACTTATGGTGTGAATGGTACCTTGTATCAGATTAGTAGCATTGAAATATTGATCACTGGTATTGTCCACGAATTTCCCGTCTAGATAAACCATTGTGTGATTAAAGTCTGAATCAGAAGGGTTTGTCCAAGTCCAGTTAATCCATGAACTACCAATATCTGATACCAGATTACGGATTGAAGAGGGGGGTGATATATCATCTAATGACAACGAAACTACAATTTTTCCATTTGATGTCAAAGGCGTTATAAGTGCCCCGGTTTCATTGTTAAGACTTGCATATTCAATTGTAAGAGCGGAAGTCCCATTTGAGCTTCCATTAAAAACTATATTTGCCAGCACAGCTTCGTTCTTGTTTACATTGTCAGCCCTTGCTGCCACCAGTTTGACCCAGCCACTAATATTGTTTATATTAGCTACAGGATCTCCAAAATCACCCGCACCAACATGTTCAACTGAGATAATGGAAGGATCAAAGGATATATTTACCATTCCACCTGCCACAGATTCTGCGTCACTGATATTGATGAATACAGTAACTTCCGAATCAATTGCAGTGGAATAGTCTCCAATACTCACTGTCTGAGCCGATGCTAAAGGTAATGCAAATAAGAGGAAAAAAAGGATGAAAGCTGTCTTCATGTCACTCTAATCCTACAACCTTTCTCATCAGGATAGTCACATCGCCGTTGTCAAGTATGCCGTTATCATTAAAATCACCGAACAAACCGCCATAGTGAAATACCTGGATTGATTTTTCTGCGCTATACGTGGTATTAGTAGAAACGTTCACAGTGATTGTATTTATTCCAAAACTCAACGGAATATTTGCTTTCCATGACGTAGTGCCAATTGCAGGAATTCCGTTCACTATCACACTAGTAATTTCATTTGGCGAGAAGGCTGTGCCGTTCACCATGACTGAGGAATTGAGTATCAAATCGCCGTGCGAGGGGTGATCAATCGTTATATCCAGTTCACGTCTGCTTACGCTGGTTGGATTATCCAGTGGGTTATACGAGATAGTATCCGCGTACTTTACCACCATCACGCCGGGTTCGCCAACAAGATGATTCACACTGGTTACGTCTTCCATGGGAGTGTATGAAATCACATCAGCGTACTTCACAACCATCACACCGGGTTCGCCAACAAGATGATTCACACTCGCGGCATCTTCCATGGGAGTGTATGAAATTTCATCAGCGTACTTCACCACCATCACGCCGGGTTCACCAACAAGATGATTCACACTGGTGGCGTCTTCCATTGGGGTGTATGAAATAACATCAGCGTACATGACCACCATGACACCGGGTTCGCTTGAAAGATGACTTATATTAGTAGTAGTATCAAGTGTCAGGTTCCCGACGTAATCAGCATCAGTCACACTTATTTCTTCAGCTAAGGCTACTTGTGAACATCCTGATAATAAAATAATGAGTATCAGAAGTTTATTCTGCATACTCCAACACCATACCTATCCGACCAGTGCCTTTAGAGGTGGCTATCTTTATTTCATGTTCTACTCCGTTGATTATTTGTCCCATAAGAGAACCATATGACCTTTGTGAGCTACCCCCTCCATCTGAAGTAAATATTGCTCCATCTAGGTAGACATAGCTATATCCATCAGTGTAGGTACCAGAATATGTAGACGAGTAATGTGACCAATCTACTGCATATAAAGAAAAACTCGTGGGTACTGTCAATTTATAAAATTCAGTTCCAGTAGTAGATTCTATTATGATCATCATCTTTGATGCATCAGGATTTCTGAAATCATAGTATTTTAGACCATTTGTTGTTCCACCAACAGCATTAGCCACAATACCCAATGCTTTGCTTAAAGTGGTCGAAGATAATTGACCTCCACTATATTCATACCATGGGAAAATCCAGCCTGCAGACTTCTCTGTTGGATAATATGCAACAATCCAGCCGTCTTTGCTCACATAAACATGAGGTCTATCTTGCTCTGAATGCCATGTGATATCAACTGTACCGATAATGTAATCTGGTGTTTCACGCTCAATGGATGCAAATGCTGATTTTGTATCATTGAGATCAATACTCGACGATGCTTTCACATAAGCGGATATCCCTGCTTCATCTGCCGGAAAATCAACTGCCGCACTCGCACTTCCCGTAAGAAAAAACATGCAAAGAAATGCAATCGATACAATTATTTTACTTCTCATCATCATATTTGTATTCTCCTTAATCAATAAATGGTGGTTTTTCAAGTGGAATTGAAACCGGACCTGCCGATCTATTAGTGGTATCATTAAGATCCGCAGCCTGGTCATCGGTATCATTGTAACTGCTATTCACAATGGTTTCATTTTCGATCTCCTGAGTGGGGGATTTCGTAATGCAAGCTGATGTGGCAAGCATAAGAACAGCCAATATGAGAAGGACAAGCCAGATTCTCAAATATTTCATAATAACTCCAATCTCCCGATTTTTTCGTATCCAACTTCATAGTCATTCACCCACAGCACTGCCGCGCCCGCCGTTGTCCCACAAATGCCAGTCAGCAGCATCGATATCCAGCTGTGAATTATGCTATTCCCACTACTTCTTACATTCTTTACAAGAATATAGTTCACACTACAACGGCGCTTATTTTTCATCGTTCATCCCACACTGAAATTTGAATTGTGAAATTGCGTAAATCCTGAAATCATCCTGACACTTTCGTTCAAGATATTTTCAGAATATTATAACCCATCTTCGTCAGTTTAAAATAAAAACAATAGCAGTAGACTCCCCCTCTTTTCGAGTCTGTTCTTAAACTCTCCCGATACCGATTGATCTCAGGTAGCTTCCCTCTACTAGATAATCACAGTCAAATAATTTCA
>JAUWRA010000033.1 GCA_030610815.1 Methanosarcinales archaeon | reverse complement strand
ACCTTATCACCCTTGATCTCAAGTATCCGCCGGGTCAGCCTCTCCTCGATCTGGCCTTCGCTCTCACCCGACAGCAATGCTCGCTTTGCATAACCTTCAATGTCCATTGTCCAGAAGGATGTGTATACTGATTATTAAAGTTTCGTTAAAATTTCAGTGACTTTTTAATTTATTCTGTAAATGGGTCATGGCAAAAAAAATTAACCGCAGAGGACGCGGAGAATCGCAGAGGGTTGTTGTTTTTCTCGGCGTGCCTCTGCGCTCTCTGCGGTTTTTTGAATAGTCCCAGTAAATAATAAAAAATCTCAAATATCAGGATAAAATTACCACACAAAGGCAACATCTTTCATTTCCCTGTTGCCTGACAGGTCTTTCAGAATGGCCAGTACTTCCTCTGTTGTGATATCCCCTACCTTCATGCTCATGCGGATAACCTGCTCAACCTCTACCTGGCCTGTATGCCCAAGGAGCCTGACAATACGCCGCACAGTATTCTTCTGCCACTCATATTCCCTTGTCTGGAATGTTCTTATGGAACGCAGGAAATCTATCTTCCTGAACTCGGGCCAGTAGGGTGCGCAGAAATAGGCAGCACATTCATTGCCGTTGGCCTGCCAGGGCAGGAAATTGGACATCCTCTCATCGCCACCGGTCCTGATGATCAGGTCAACATCCGGGACTGCCAGGCTGGTGGAGGGATACATATGGGATGAGATGATCTCCTCGTCAATATCAGACACCTCAAGCTGGCCGCTTTTTACCTTTTGGGCGAGCACTCTTGCAGTATCCACGATCTCCTGGCGGCCTCCATAGGCCATGGCAATGTTCAGGTACATATTATCGTAATTCCTTGTAATGGTCTCGGCCTGCCTTGCTGTTTCCTTTAATCCGGCAGGTAACAGGTCAATATTCCCCAGTATCCTGACCCGCATCCTTCTCTCATGGGTACGCTCATCCTGCATTAGTTTCTCCAGCTTGAGACCTATAAGCTCGAAGAGTTTCTGCTTTTCCTTATCTGACCGGTTCTGGTTCTCAGTAGAGAAGGCATAGACTGTTATTTGCTTCACACCCAGTTCATAGCACCAGTCAAGGACGTTTTCTGTTGTGTTGGCACCAAGGTTATGGCCCTGCCAGACGGTCATGCCCAGCTTTCTGGCATACCTGCGGTTCCCGTCCATGATTATGGCGATATGTCCGGGAACCCTGAACTCTTTTATTTCCTTAGTGAGCAGGTATTCATACCCTGGATAAAGAACTTTATCAAGTGTTTTTTTAAAAGTAATTAGACCATTAGCCATATCATCAGTTATATATAATCAGTTATACAAATACTTATTTATTGACGATTATTTATTAAAATGATTATACTGTAGTTTAAATGGGCAGTGTTAAACTGGGGAGTGTTAAAAACAATGGTGCTGCCACCCAGGGACCCGGGCGATGATGGCACAGCCTCTTTATACTATACAAAAACTATTCAAGTAATCAATTCGTTTATTGAAGAATGAAACACGAGCTGGTAGTGGGCATATCAGGTGCATCCGGTGTCATATACGGCATACGGCTGCTTGAGGTGCTGAAAGAAAATACAGATATTACAGTCCACCTGGTAGTGTCTGAACCTGCAAAGCAGATCATCGGGATCGAGACCGATCATTCAATTACCGATGTGGAGGCCATGGCAGACCACTTATGGAATGAGCGGGAGTTCACCGCACCAATTGCCAGCGGTTCACATAAGACCGCCGGAATGGTGGTGGTTCCATGCAGCATGAAGACCCTTGCAGGAATTGCAAACGGTTTCTCTGATACACTTATAGGACGCTCGGCTGACATCTGCCTGAAAGAGGACCGCAGGCTTGTGCTTGTTCCCAGGGAGACGCCGCTTAGCCTTATTGACCTGGAGAATATGGTGAAGGTCAGGCGGGCCGGTGCTGCGGTGCTGCCTGCATGTCCTGGATTTTATCCAAAACCGCAGTCTGTGGATGAGATGATTGATTTTATTGTGGGCAGGGTACTTGACCTATTGAATATAGAGCATGGGTTATACCACAGGTGGGAATGAAACGGATAAGGGAACCCTATCAGTCGTTTGGGAGTTATTGAAATTAACCAAACCGGAATAATATCAACCTGAAATGAAATCAATTCCCTTATTGGGTTGAATCTTAAATTTCATCGGTTCTTCCGGAATCTGGGTATTTCTCATTTTCACGACTTCAAGAGTTCGCTCGTGTTTATTTGTATAAGGGTTTTCCTTTTTTGACACTTTGATTACACCATAAACAGAATAAGCTGCAATATATTCAGTTCTTTTATTCGAAGTTTCATCTATAATAAAAATAGTAGTGTAATTCCTTTTCGATAGCATATGATTCAGGGCATCAAATTGACTCCTGAATTCATCTAATAAAATAGTGGGTGTAAATACTCCGATATTGTCTATAACCACAATATCATTTTTCCCAACAATAATATCTTTCAATTGTATAATGTTAGTCGACATTTTACTACTTTCGGTACCCCATTCTACATTACTGATGGCCTCATATACCCGTTCTTCATACACCCGCTGAATTACCAAATTCCCATCATCATAAAATGGTCTTAGATCCAGTCCAAGTGATTCGGCCTGTAACAATATATCTTCTGTTGTTTCTTCAGTAGCAATGAACATACAGTTTTTACCACTTTTGCAGGCCTGGTACAATAAATGCAGTCCCAATATGGTCTTTCCTGAACCAGTGTTGCCTGATATTAAAATCCCTTTACCTTTAGGATATCCTCCCTCCAGTTTGCTGTCTAATTTTGGCAAGCCAGTTGAAATTCTTTCCATTATAAATTATCTCCTATACATATTACCTTAAAAAAACAATACTTATCTCCACCAGCTATGGTTTTTTCAATATCAACACTAATATCGCTGTAGAGCCGAAGACCTACTCTTGTTAAAATGGCCTTTCCTAACATACAAAACATAGGATTTATGTTGGTATCACCCCATGGACATTTTGTATTTGATAACATAAAACCTTTATCATCTATTTCAGCAATTGAGAAATTTGCTCCCAGTTTGTTTATTAAGATGCAAAATGACTGGGCCATTTCTAACATATTTTCAGGCTGTTTTTTAATATGTTTTGCCCAGAGGAATACTTCCACCTGTTCACTCATCTGACGAATGACTTCAGTCTTCCTATTTGAATCAATACTTCTAAAAAGGAAGGGAAGAAGATTAGTTAGTATGGACCTGAAATCATTCTGTGCCTCTATTATTGCTTTGCTTTCAACCAACTGGTCATGAAAATGTTTTGCCTTCAACAAGGATCTTGTTCGGGTAATTAACTCTTGGGTGTTTATCGGTTTTGTGAGGAAATCGTCAGCATCTACCTCTATAGCTTTAATCCTGTCCTCTATATCGGAAAGGGCTGTAATCATTACCACAGGTGTAAAACGGGTGGTATCTCCCTGTTTTATTCTTTTACATACTTCATATCCGTCAATTCCCGGCATCATGATATCCAGCAGCACAATGTCCGGGTTCTCCGAATCTACTTTTTCAAGAGCTTCTTCCCCACCATAAGCCGGTATTATTTCATAGTCTCTTTTAAGAACGGCTGTAATGAGTTTTACATTTGTGGGCAGGTCATCCACCACCAGGACCTTACTACGTTTCATATTTTCCTTACTCTCTAACATTGTCATTGTCATTCACTTTACACTTCTCCATATTTTATCGGTACATTGAAAGTAAATACACTTCCTTTTCCAAATTCACTTTCAGCCCATATCCTGCCTTGCATAAGGTTAACAACTTTCTCACACAGGCATAGTCCAAGACCGGTACCTCTTGATTGACTTTCCAACTTTGAATATATCTGTGCAAATGGTTTAAATAACCTGGGAATATCTTCTTCCTTAATGCCTATGCCTGAGTCCTTAACACTGACCTGGATCTCATTCCCTGCATTATTACCTGTTATTTCAATAATTCCTGAGTTCGTAAACTTGATTGAATTACTGACAAGGTTAGTTAAAATCTGGGCGAACCTTTGTTTATCCTGGAACACCTGGATGTCTGGCGGGATGTCAACCTTGTATTGCAGCCCCTTCTCTATTACTGCGCTTTCTAATTTGGATATTACCTCGTTTACCACATCATCCAGCAAAAACGTCTCTGGAACAAGTTCGATCTCACCTGCTTCGATCCTGCTGATATCCATCACATCATTTATGAGGTCTAACAGGTCCCGGGCACTTTCATAGACCATAGTGAGTTGTTCTTGTTGTTCATCTGATATTTTACTGGTCTTGTCCTTCAAGATCAAACTGGTAAAACCCAAAATTGAAGTAAGTGGTGAACGCAGTTCATGACCCACAGATGATAAAAACGTGCTGCTTAGCATGTCTTGTTCAAGAGATGAGGCGCTTTTATCCAGTGATTCTCCCCCCTGCTTACTTGTGCTCCATGACTTCCTGCTTAAGTTTTTCATACTTCAGGAAATTGTTTAAGGTAACTGCGAACTGCATCCCGAATTTTTCAAGCAGCAACACCTCATTATCGCCTAAAATCCTGTAAGGGGACGCCATCAGGTCAACCATACCGATTAAACTGCCTTTCAGCCTCAATTGTAAGCTGATTATGGATTCCTCCACATTAACCTGCTCAAATTCGGCCAGTCCCGGGATATGTGCAGAAAGTGGTGAAATGGTGACTGGATTATCAGGGTCAAGGACCTTTTGCATAGCAGGGCTGTCCAGGGACTGCTGTTGTAACAGTTCCACAAACTTTGGCGGCGATCCCACAGACCATTTAATTTCAATCTTATTTTCTTTTATTAAATATACTAGTCCGCCTTCCAATTCCATTATGTCAACGATTTGCTCAAGAGCACATTTGATAAGTTCATTAGAATCTACACAGTTGCTGAACAGGTTGCCCATTTCATAGAGTCTGGCAATCTCGCGGTTTTTCTTTTCAACCTCTTCCTGTATCCTGTTTCGTTCCGTAGCATCACGGAACACCCCAATGTGTAATGTGAGGTCACTACTTTCATTTTTTACAGGAGATATAATCCCTTCAAGATGAACTATGTTGTCCTTTTGAGTGGTCTGCTCGATTTCAAATGGTTTATGAGACGCATATACTATATCTGGTATGCACGGTGAATGATGTTCATCAGGGAACATTGTTCCGGGAGGAATTTCACATTCTAAAATATCGTGCATCCTCTTATTGCAGTAAATGACATTCAAATCAGGGTCAGTCACCATCACACCGTCCCCCATGTCACTAAGTACAGTATCTAGGAAGTTCTTTGTATTTTCAAGTTCGCTGATCTTTTCCTCAAGTTTCCTGAAGATACGATCACTGTACAGTTTCAGGTATTCTTCCTCGCTCTTGATGAGGGGATTCACAGGTGCTGTCACCCCTATCTCATATTCTTCGAGGGTGGTTTTAATTTCATAGAGCAGGTCCTTGGGCTCTGTCGGCTTGATCATGAACCGTGATGCACCCAGGGAAGCTGCAAGTTCCTTATCCTTTTCGCTCACATAATGTGCAGTGTAGAAAATAAATGGTATGTCACTTAAGTCCTTATTCTTCTTAAGTTCACGCAAGAATGTGAAACCATCCATCTCAGGCATCATAATATCTGATATTATCATGTCTGGTTTTGATGTTCTTAAATACTTAAGTGCATCAATACCACTCACAGCTTCAGCTACCTCATATCCGTTGGATATAAGAATTGTTGAAAGCAATTTCCTGTCTGTCTTCCTGTCATCAACTACCAGTATTGTCATTGTCCCTCAGTTTTACAATTTTTACAATTTTTTCTACAATAGTCAGTGGATCAATAGGTTTTTCAAAGTACCCGTCGCACCCCACATTAAGTATCTTTTCCCTGTCACCTGCCATCGCATATGAAGTTATGGCAATGATCGGGATTTCCTGCATGTCATCCACCATACGAATGCGTTTTACAGCCTCCATTCCATTGATATCCGGAAGCTGGATATCCATCAATATTAAATCGGGCTTTTCCGCTATTGCTTTTTCTACTCCTTCCACTCCGGAAAAAGCTTTAATGGGTTCATACCCATGTTTTTCTAATACTAAACAGATTAGTTTCATATTATTTTCATTATCTTCAACTACAAGCACCCGCTTCATTTTAATTCACCTGCTTTGTCCGGTATTTCAAGTTTAACTGGTATGTTCAGTGTGAAAGTACTGCCAGTACCATACACAGATGTTACTTCTACTGTGCCTCCCAGTACATCCTCTGTGAGTTTTTTTGTCAGGTATAGACCAAGCCCTATTCCTGATGTTTTTGCGGAAAGGGATGATTCAAGCCTCACAAATGGTGCAAATAATTTTGGAATATCATCAGGCATTATTCCAATACCAGTATCTGTAACAGATATGTTTACCATACTGTTTATAGTTTTTGCATGTAATGTAATCATACCTTTGTCTGTAAACTTACTAGCATTGGACAGCAGGTTAAGCAGACTTTGAAGCAATCTGCGCCTGTCTGATGTAATTGTGATGTCCTCGACTTCCAGCTTTAAATCCAGTCCTTTTTCGTCATTATTATTTTTTACTGTATATACTGCTTCGTCTATCACTTCCTTGAGACTGAACTCCTGGATATCTTTTTCCAGCTTTCCTGCCTCTATCTTTGAGATGTCAATGATATCGGCTATAAGGGCAAGCAGTTGTTTTCCTGCTACATGGATAAGTTGTAATTGTTCTTTCTGCTCCATGTTTAGTTCACCGATCCAGCCTTCAAGCAGGATGCTGGAAAAGCCTATTATACTGTTTAATGGTGTGCGCAGTTCATGGGATGTGCTGGCTATGAACATGGATTTCATGTAATCCAATTTCATAAGTTCCTGGTTTGCCTGCTTGAGTTCATCTGTTTTTTCCTTTAGTTTGTTTCTCTCATCAGCAAGTTCGGCCTGTGCAGCTTCACATTTTTTTGTCTCAACGTCAAGCATGTCCATGAAACTGTAATAATACATGGCATAACCCATCAAGCTGCTTACCAGCACCTCATTCGCACCCACGACCAGCCTGGATGCGGCAATTGGGTCGGAAATATTGGTTAATTCCTTAATGGCTGCTGAATGGATATCAAGGATGACATCAGGACCCAGCCTTGATGTTACAATTTCCTTGCCAAGTTCGGATACCTCATCGAGAGCCTTTTCCTGTCCTCCCTTGAAAAATGCGTCCAGTGATTTGGTGTACCGAATTTCAAGGCTGTGCTTATCTATCATGCTCTATCTCCCCACCAATACTGTGGCGTCGTCCGTATCCCTGGTCTTTTAAAAGCCATTAATATATGTATCATTATTTTACATGTGATGTAAAATGATTTTGATTGTTTTTTGTATATAAATATAGTTATAAATTTGTAGAACTTACTATCTTCTCGATATCATCCATGAGGGTCAGGGGATCGATAGGCTTTTCAAAGTACCCGTTGCACCCCATATCAAGTATCATTTCCCTGTCACCTGCCATGGCATATGAAGTTATGGCAATGATCGGGATCTTCTGCAGATCATCCCTCATACGAAGGCGTTTTACAGCCTCCATTCCATTGATATCCGGAAGCTGGACATCCATCAATATTAAATCGGGCTTTTCCGCTATTGCCTTTTCTACGCCTTCCTCTCCGGTAAAAGCTTGAATGGGTTCGTACCCATATTTTTCTAATACTAAACAGAGTAATTTCATATTATTTTCATTATCTTCAACTACCAGTACCCGATTCATTTTGATTCACCCTCTTTGTCCCTTATTTCCAGTTTAACTGGTATACTTATGATAAATGTACTGCCAATACCATACTCAGATGTTACTTCTACAGTACCTCCCAGTACATCCTCTGTGAGTTTTTTTGTCAGGTATAGACCAAGTCCTGTTCCCTGTGTTTTTGCGGAAAGTGATGATTCAAGCCTTACAAATGGTGCAAACAATTTTTTAATATCATCAGCCGTTATACCTGTACCCGTGTCTGTAATTGATATGTTTGTCATACTGTTTATAGTTTTTGCATGTAATGTAATCATACCTTCGTCTGTAAATTTAACAGCATTGGACAGCAGGTTAATCATACTTTGGAGCAATCTGCGCCTGTCTGATGCAACAATAGTGTCCTCGACTTCCATCTTAAAATCCAGTCCTTTTTCGTCAATATCATTCTTTACTAAGGATACTGCTTCGTCTATCACTTCCTTGAGATTGAACTCCTGGATATCTGTTTCCAGCTTTCCGGCCTCTATCTTTGAGATGTCAATAATATCGTTTATAAGGGCAAGCAGTTGTTTTCCTGCCGTATGAATAAGATCAATTTGTTCATTCTGTCCCTGGCTTAGTTCACCTTCCCAGCCTTCAAGCAGGATGCTGGAAAAGCCAATTATGCTGTTCAATGGTGTGCGTAGTTCATGGGATGTGCTGGCTATGAACATGGATTTCATGCGGTCCAGTTCCAGCAGGCGCTCATTTGCAAATTTCAGGTTGATTGTAGTACTGTTGAAGTCATCCACAAGATTTAACAGGGCTTGCTTGCTCTCATTTAACAGGTCGGTCCGTTCTATCACCCGCTCTTCAAGTTCATCGTTGAGCCAGTTTAGTTCATCCACTACATTCATGCGTTTAATATGCTGCCACATACCACTCAAAAGAAGTGATATTTGGTATAGGTCAGAATTATCATAATTTTCATCCTTGTTAGCCACAACCGCTATTGCAACAACCTTGTCGTTATCAAATATAGGAATGACAATAAAACGGGTAAGTGGTACATGAGTTTCAGGAATGCCCTTTTTAGCAGGATTGGGGGATGAATAATCATTGATTATAATGGATCTACGCTGCCTTACGGACTCAGCCCAGATGCCTGCCTGGTCAATGGAGTACTCAATGGGCTTGTCAGAGATACCACAATCATCCATAACATCCCTGGACCATGCATGTATGGTGAGAACAGATTCATCCTCATTCATTAATCCAACGAAACCGTATTTACTTTTTGTTAACTCAATTCCCTTTTCCATTACAAAATGCGTGATATCTGTGCACGTGACCTGTGTCATTGTGTTGAGTTCCAGCAGTGCCTTCATCCTTGATTCATTAAGCAGTAACTCTTCTTTAATGCGTTTGCTATCTGTGATATTTTCAATCTGTTCGATAAAATGCAACACATTCCCATCCGCATCCCTGGCAATTGATATGGAAAGAGCAGCCCAGATGATCTCACCGTCTTTGGTCAGGTACCGTTTTTCTTTCTCGAATGTCTGCATTGTCCCATCAAGCATCAGTTTTAATTTTTCAAGGTCAGCATCAAGGTCATCAGGATGTGTAATGGTCTGGAAATCCATTGCCAGCATTTCGGATTCAGTATAACCCAGCATATCACACAGTGCTTTATTTACCTTCAGCCAGTGTCCATCCGGTAATACCAGTGCCATACCGATGAGTGCGTTTTCAAATGCCTCCCTGAACCGCTCCTCGCTCTCCTCTATTGCCGCCTCGTCCTTTATATGCCCGGTAATGTCATTCGCAGTACATATCATACCGTTATATTTACCATTGTCATCAAGTATTGGTACCAGAACGCCGCTCTGGTAAGTTAGATCGCCTCCCGGGGTGATCATCGGGATCGAATCATAGGGAGTATCTTCAAGTGAGTCTTTTGCCTGCAGGAACATATCCCTGAAATGTGCCTCACCTTCCATTATCTGTTCTGGCATGTCATTGAGGAGGTTTGTTCCTATTGCCTGCTTACTGGTGATGCCTGATATTTTCTCCATGGCTTTGTTAAAGTAAATGAAATTATCATTGGCATCAACTGTCCATATACCAGTCCAGACACTGTTCAACAGCACATTTTCGAATTGTTCTGTTTTTTTTAGTTTTTTTTCGGTTCTTGCTTTTTCCCTAAATACATCTGAAAGGTAATAGATGCCGAGAATCATTATGATGGAAATAATAACTGCAAGATAATGTTCAAAAACAATATAAGAATATTCCCAAAAATCCAACTGAAAATGATCAATTACATAGTGAAATCTTCTTATTGCCATTAATACCAGGGCAATAGAGATCAATATCCAGCCTTTTGCGGTCTTTGTAACTTTAATGAGTTTGATGGAAAATATTACAGCAAATATTTGTAGAAAAGCAGCAATAATGAGAAGTATTACAATAAAATCCATAATATTATTCCCCCTCGTTTTCCACTGATGCTATTTGTTCTTCAAGGTCTTTAATTATACTTTTTAGTTCGATCATCCGGATCTCCCTACCCACAAAAGCCTTGTTCATACTCTCAAGGTCTTCGTTCTGTTTCTCAAGTTCGGCAGTTCGCTCAATGACCCGCTGTTCAAGTTCGTCGTTGAATTTTTGCAATTCTGCCTCTGCCAGCTTGCGCCCGGTAATATCCCTCACTACCGCTACCGAACCCATGAATTCACCATCTATGAACCTTGGAGAATGTTTTGCAGAGAACCACATAGTCTTGCCCTCTATCTTGAGCCAGTAATCATATTCAGCCACGTCCCCTTTCCTGATCTTATCAAATGCATCTGAGAATATCTTGTTGAGGTGAGAGGGCATTACTTCAGAGGGTTTCTTTCCTATAAATTCATCTGGTGTCGTGTATAAATGCTCCTTAGAAGAATGTTGGGGGAGGGTGAACCTGCCCTCTTGATCGAATACAAAGACCATATCGTCGATGGACGATAGTATGCTGTTAAGCTTGCTTTCGGACTCCTTAAACGCCTCCTCTTTTTGCGTAACATCTTCCAAAATGCTCAGCAGTGACTTTCTGGCTTGTTCAGATTCTCCATAAAGCCCTTGAAGTTCCTTCTCGCTGGTAATCAGTTGCTCTGTTTTATTCTTTAGTTCCTTTTCTGCTTCCACTCTCACCTGTATTTCCTTAATGAGAATCTCATGGGCCATACAAGCTTCTATAGCAACGCTTAACTTTCGAGAAAGACTGGTAAGCAGATTTGCTAAAGGTTCATCTGCTATTTCCCTGCTGGCATAGACCAGATGAAGAATCGCCACATTTGTTACAGGCACAATCAATACGGATTCTTCTTTTTCTGTTTGGACAGGACAATACTGCAAAAAATCATTGTTATCTTTGTATCTAAGCACAAATTGCCGGCTTTTTTGTATTTGATCTAAAACATCCCGGATATCCTTTATTTCGCCTTGTGCCAGCACATCTTCTACATTAATTCCGGCACTTGCCACTGGCTGGAGTTTTTTCTCTCCATTTTTGACCCAGATAATACCTCGATGAGCATTCGTTTTATGCACCATCGTATGAATAACTTCATGAAGCATTTCTGACAGGTTCAAACTGTTACCAATGGCAAGCGCACACTCATAAGAAATGCTAAGGTATTGGAAAGAAGATCGCACTGGTTTTTCCATAATTTATTCTCCCATACCGACAACTATGGTCTTATTGTACAGTTCAATATATTTATCCCCGGTTGAAGCAATTTCGCCAAGACTTAACAATCCAAATAGAAAGACATCACTTCCCGCTTTGTTTGCAATGATCTTTAACTCATCATTAATTCTGTCTTCTAAAAATAAGGCTCTGGCAAGACACTCTATAATCAGGGCTTTGCCAGGGGATATCTTCTTTTTACTTTCAAAAGCAATTTTGGCTTGTTCGGCAGCCGTTCCTGCGGCTGCTATTAATTTATCAGGGTACGCTTTCGTAACCAGCAACACAGAGTTTTCAGGCATTTCACTGGCAAATAAAAGGCTGTTTTCCTCACCAACACTTAAAGGAACACGCAGAATGATCTCAGTATCATATTTCAGGATTCCAAGAGGATACGATTTAGCCACTTCAAGAAAACTATCTGCAGTTAACTTGATACCGGCATCTTGCTCAACGATCCTTTTGTAATATTCAAAGGCCGGTTCCCAGTTAATTGATCTTAAAATAGTTTTATCCACACTGCTGGCAATAGCAGGCTCGGAAATTGGCTGCAAACCATGGTTTATTCCCACAGACATGAAGTCCTCAACAGCAGCGATGATAGCCCCTCCCGCGAAGAGATCATCACAAGTAAACAAAGGTGGCCGATCAACATTTATAATACTGCCGGCACTACCCCCGATAAACACTGTCTCTTTAAAATATTTTTCGTATAAGGTTTCTATAAGCAGCGGAATATTATCTGCATATGCACTGGTAAAGATCAGAAGGGTCCGGGTATTTTTTGAAACAAGATCTTCTGAGAAATTACCTTTGAATTTGCTCAGATCTTTTATCACTTCAATTGAAACCGGGGACTGGAAGGCGCAACCCACCACTCCCTGTTTATACAGCGAGCCGTTATAGATCACTTCAGGGAAAATACCTCCACATACTTCAATATCCAATTTTTTTAGCAGCGGCTGCAGCTGTTTGTAATCAAACGGTGTTTCTTCTCCAACAAACAAGAGAATGCCTTTAGCATTGTCTTTACTTAGTTCCTTCAGGAATGACTGCCAACCTTCCAGTTCTTGCCCATCATAGAACTTTATCTTTTGAAACATGATCTTGCTCCGATTCAACTTCCAGTTCTTTGCTATAATCTCTATATTTCTTGTTTTTACCAAGTTGTTCTGACAACTCGTTCACCTCTTGTTTAAGCTCAATAACACGTTCCTCTCGACCCAGGGTAGCACGATAGAAAGTTTCAAGCTCGTTCATTCTTTTTTGGAGTTCCTCCTCCGCCTGCTTGCGCTCGGTGATGTCCTGAAATGTTCCGCTGAGTTTGACTGTCTTACCATCAACAATAATAGGTTTACAAATAGTATGGGTCCACAAATTTTTGCCCTTGGCTGTGATGAAACGGATTTCCATGTCGTAAGGCTCGCCATGCTCAAGCGCCTTTTGAATAGCTGTTTCCAACTTTGGACGATCATCGGGATGGTAAAAATTTATCGCTTCTTGCAGTGGCGGTTTTTGGTCCAATGGGACTTCATGGATGCGGTAGGTTTCTTCCGTCCAGATCACTTCAAGGGTTTTAGCATCAACTTCCCATCCACCTATCTTTGCCATTCGGCCCGTCTCTATGAGAAGTGCATCGCTCTTTCTAAGCGCCTCATCCACCTGCTTGCGCTCGGTGATGTCTTCAATAATTCCTTTATAATGGGTGATATTTCCTTCAAAGTCCCTTACAATTAAAGTCCAATCCTTGACAACCTTCACATCATTATCTTTTGTTAATATTCTATACGGTTCATGAACAAATTCTTCACTTTCCCTTTCTTCACTGAAATCTTCAACCTCCTGCTCTACTCGTTCAAGGTCATCCGGATAAATACAATCTGCATAGATTATTTTCCGGGATAGAAAGTCCTCGGTGGAATATCCAAAAAGCTTTTTAACATTTTCCGAAACATACTCAACCGGCCAGCCTTCCTCGTTCTTCCATGTAAAAGCCACAGCAGGACTTTTATTAATGATCATATCTGCTTCTTTTATTTTCTCTTCCGCTTTTTTTCGCTCGGTGATGTCTTCTGCTGCACAGATCACATATTCGACATTTCCATTATCGTCTATTTTCGGCGTTCTTGTAATAGATAGTAAACACGTTTTTCCTCTCCCATTCTTAATCCATTCCTCTCTATGTGACTGCTTTTTATTCTCAAAGACCTCTCTATTATTAGCAACACAAACATCGGCTTCTTTTGCACTAATTACGTCGTACAAACCCCTTCCTTCTAATTCCTCCTTTTTCAACCCTAAAAATTCTGCATGAGCTTTATTTACAATACCATAGGTCTCTTTATCAGTCAAATACCAGATCTGGTTTTCTATATTATCAAGTAGCAATGTCTGCTCTTTTGACCTCTTTCGCTCAAATTGAGCCACAAGATTTTGCGCAACCATATTGATCAAACCCCCCTCTTTTACCAACTCACCAAATATCATGGACGTCTCTTCTTTGGTGTAGAGTTCTTTTTCCGCCAGGGAAGCGCTTTTTATTTTTTTTGTGACCAAGTCTTTAGCTGCTTCTATGCCCAGACTCCGGGAATAACTCTGTATCAGAGCGGTCTTTGTTATTTTCATCTCAGATCCTCCTTTTTCTGTTTCTATTTCCTGTCTCCTTTCGCCGGGAGCAATACTACTGAAGTGGTATTATGAAAGCCTCTGAACTGCCCGGGCTCAGGACGGATTTTACCGTAGGTCTCCCAACCCAACATGGAAACACACCAGGTAAGACATTCTTAAAGCGGTCCATGGCTTTAGAGGATCTATCTTCCGGCGTGCGAACGAAGTGATCATTTTCGTTATTTAGATCCTTCAATATCATGTAGTCCCATCCCCCACTTTTTTATCTGGCTCGGCATCCTTTTCAAGCTCAGCGATCTGCTTCTTGAGTTCGATCATCCGTATCTCCCGTCCCGTAAAAGCTTTGACCATGCGCTCAAGTTCTTTGTTATTTTTCTCAAGTTCAGCTGTTCGCTCATTGACACGCTGTTCAAGTTTCTCATTGACTTTTTGGAGTTCTGCCTCGGCATACACCCGCTCGGTGACGTCGTTAAATATTGTTACAAATTTATCACCGATCCAGGTTCCGGAAATCTCCATTACCCTCACTTTACCATCTTTGCAGGTTATATTGTATTCAAATGGCTCTACCTCTTTTCCTTCCTTTATCGACTTTTCAATATCCGCATACCACTTTTCGATCGCATATTTTCGGTATTCTTCATCAGGATAAACGCGAAGGAACCAATCTGCTAAATTTGGAGTCTCATAAATGTTTCCAATTGTCTCAAAATATTTCTTATTCGCATACTCGGTCTTTTCATTTTTATCTATAACTGCTATTGCAACAGGCAAATGCTCTGTCAGTTTTCTAAACTTCTCCTCGCTCTCCTGCAGCTCCTCCTCTGCTTGCTTGCGCTTTGTGATGTCTCTTGTTGTTCCCTGAAGACCGATTAGCTTACCATGACTGTTAAGAAGCACATTACTGGTAATTTCTATATCCACTTCTTCCTTATTGCTGTTGAGCATTTTGGTTTCGAAGGTAAGATTGGTAAAATTCTTATATTTTTTAATGGCTCTGGCAGCCATAGCACCAACCTTTAAAAACTCTTTTTTCTTGAAATGCGAGCTTAGTCTTGTACCAACCAACTGTTCCGGTTTATAGCCCAATATACTTTCCGAAGAAGGGCTTAGATAAGTAAATTTCAGCCAAGTATCTAATATCCAGATACAATCAATCGAATTTTCTGCAAGTAAACGGAATTTTTTTTCGCTCTCAAGCAGCGCCGCCTCAATTCGCTTGCGCTCGGTGATATCTTCAATAATTCCTTTATAATGGGTGATTTTTCCTTCAAAGTCCCTTACAATAAAGGTCCAATCCTTGACAATCTTCACATTATTATCTTTTGTTAATATTCTATACGGTTTATGAGCGAATTCATCTCTTCCCTCTTCTTCACTGAAATCTGCAACCTCTTGCTCTACTCGTTCAAGATCCTCCGGATAAATACAATCTGCGTAGTTTATTTTCCGGGACAGAAAGTCCTCAGAGGAATAACCGAAAAGCTTTTTAACATTTTCCGAAATAAACTCTACAGGCCAGCCTTCCTCGTTTATCCATGTGAAAGCCACAACAGGACTTTTATTTATAATTATATCTGCTTCTTTTATTTTCTCTTCCGCTTTTTTTCGCTCGGTGATGTCTTCTGCTGCACATATCACATATTCAACATTTCCATCAGAATCTATTTTCGGCGTCCTTGTAATAGACAGTAAACGCATTTCCCCGCTCCCATTCTTAATCAATTCCTCTGTATGTGACTGCTTTTTCTTCTCAAAGACCTCACTATTATTAGCAATACAAACATCGGCTGATTCCACACCAATTATGTCGCACAGATCCTTTCCTTCTAATTCCTCCTTTTCCAACCCTAAGAATTTGGCATGGGCTTTGTTTACAACACCATAGGTCTCTTTATCAGTCAGATACCAGATCTGGTGTTCAATATTATCAAGTAGCAATGTCTGCTCTTCTGACCTCTTTCGCTCTAATTGGACCATAAGATGTTGCGCGACTATTCCGATTAAACCCCCCTCTTTTATCAACTCACCATATATCTTGGCAGTCTCTTCTTCAGTGTAGAGTTCTTTCTCCTCCAGGACAGAGCTGTTTATTTTTTCTGTGATCAGGTCTGTAGCTGCTTCCATACCCATACTCAGGGCATAACTACGTATCAGGGCGGTCTTTTTTATTTTCATCACTACACCCCGCAATTCTGCTGTGGTTGGATGTGTCGTCGCAATGTTTGACTTAAATCTTCCACTGTCATGTAGTTTTATCCCCTGCTTTTTTACCAGATTCGATATCCTTTTCAAGCTCAGCAATCTGTTCTTTAAGTTCTGCCATCCTGACCTCGCGCCCTATAAAGACCTTATTCATTTGCTCAAGCTCTTCGTTCCTCCTCTCCAGTTCGGCTGTGCGCTCAGTGACCCGATGTTCAAGTTCCTCGTTGAGTTTGAGGATTTTATCTTCTGCCTGCCTGCGTTCGCTAATATCCCGTATGATTGCCATATCTGCGGGTCTGCCTTCATATTCAATTAGAGAGGCGTTTATCTCAACCGGGATACTGCTACCATCTTCGGAAAAGATATCGATCTCATATTTATTTGGAATTGCTTCACCATTTAATCTCTTTTTAACTCTTTCCGCTACCAGTTCCTTATATTCTGAAGATACAAAATTATAAAATGGCTTTCCAATTACTTCGTCTTTTGTGAAACCTGTGAATTCGATCATTCTTGAATTCACGAATTTGACTACAAAATCTTGAATAATAATTATTCCGTCGTTTCCTTTTTCTACCAGAGTTGAATACTTATCCTCTGATGCGTTCAATTTTTCCTCTGCCTGCTTGCGCTCGGTGATGTCCCTGGTGAGACCCAATGTGCCTAAAAATTCACCCTCAGCGCCAAAACGCGGGGTCACAATCTGGTAGGCAGGGAAAGACCTACCGTCTTTGTCGACATAAATGATCTCCTCCTCCAGTGGCTCCCTGGTGGCTATCATGTTCTTGATATTTGAGTCCATTCTTCCAGACTTCAGATACTCTTCGGTATGGAATATCCTAATGCTTTCTTTGCCCACTACCTCTTTGGATTCATAGCCTAAAAGTCTCCTGGCGCCATCGTTCCAACTGAGAATAATCCCCTCGGGATCGGTTGCTACAATTATTTCCTTGGTGGCACTATCCATGATGCTTTGCAGCAACTCGGTATTTTTCTTTAACTTTTCCTCCACCCGCCTGATCTCGGTGATGTCATGTACTGAACCAACAAGATGGGTACACACTCCCCCAGCAGTCCTAACAGGCGTCACTGTCACAGCACCCACAAGTTCACCTGTAGGGTAGGTGGAAATTTCCTCCCAAAAAACAGTCTTATTTTCAGTTATCGCTTCCTTATACTTGCTAATAACAAGCGCATGAGCCGTTTCTGGTAACACCTGTTCAATTTTTTTACCAACAACCTGTTCCCTGCTCAATCCGGTTACATCCAAAAATGCCCGGTTCACAGACATAAAGCGAAAGCGATCATCGGGTTCAACGGCGAGAAGGAATATCACTTCAGAAACTGTGTCATATATTAGTGTGAGATGTTTTTCATTCAACTCCATTTCATCTGTGTATTTGTTGAGCGATTCCCTGTCGCTTTCTTGTTTTACATCCTTCAATGTCATGTAGTCTTATCCCCAGCTTTTTTATCTAATTCGGCATCCTTTTCAAACTCAGCGATCTGTTTCTTGAGTTCAACCATCCTCAGTTCCCGTCCAACAAAAACTTTGTTCATTTTCTCAAGTTCAGAGTTCTTATTTTCAAGTTCGGCTGTGCGGTCCTTTACTCGCTGTTCAAGTTCATCGTTGAGCTTGCGGAGTTCTTCCTCTGCCTCTTTGCGCTGAATTGCTATAGAAGCCTGTTTTATAAACGTTTCAATGATCTGCGGGTCCTTTAATTCAGGAGCGCCTTTTTGAAAAAATATGATAATACTCCCAAAAAATCGTCCCTTTTTTGTTAAATCAATTGTATATGATTTTTTAATATTTAAAAGTTTTTCCATGGATTTACACAATGTTTCAGGAACAGTCTTCAATAATAATCCATATAAGCCATCTTCATAAAGATGCATTTTACCGTCGGTATAGTGTTGATCTGTATCTTCGATATGGAATGTCATACCTGTTAAATGTCTACCGAAA
>JAUWRA010000153.1 GCA_030610815.1 Methanosarcinales archaeon | reverse complement strand
ATATCAGTACCCGATAAAACACCAGTACCCATTAAAACACCCGCATCCATTAGAACACCAGCACCCATTAAAACAGCAGTACCTGATAAAACAGCAGTACCTGATAAAACACCAGTACCCGATAAAACAGCAGTACCCGATAAAACAGCAGTACCTGATAAAACAGCAGTACCCATTAAAACAGCAGTACCCGATAAAACAGCAGTACCTGATAAAACACCAGCACCCGTTAAGGAACCAGAAGTTATTGCTGCAAAAGTAATGAAAAAAGAACCGCTAATAGCTAAGAAAGAGGGCGATGTACGTGAATTTTTAAAAGAATTGATCGAGAGACCCATATCAAGATCTGAAAAGATCCACAAGGACAGTTCAAAAAAACAACCTACTCCAGCATCAACATTAGCTGAATCCTATAAATCTTCTTCACAGGAAGATATGATCCAATCCGGAGAACCCCTTGTAAAACCCATATTCAAACCCGGAGCAACAGATAAAAAAGAAGAAACTGAACCAAAACCTGGAACTTCTGAGATACCTGAATTACTACAAGAAATAATTAAGAAAGCCAAACCTGAGAATTATGACAATTCAAATGTAATATTTTCAGAGACAGTCCCAATCCTGGTGATGGAAGGCAAAAGGGTGGTCAAGTCCTTTGAAGCAAATCATAGTATCACCATCGTAGACTTCAAATCAAAGATCACACAAAAAAATGTTAAGCTCACAGTTGAGTCCTTGAATGCCCCATTACAGGAGGCAAAATCCGTCAAAGACGGGGTGGTATATGAATACAATAATATCCATATCAACCTTGACAATGAATATATTGAGAAAGCCTCAGTTAGATTCAAAGTAAAGCGGGATTGGATCATCAAGAATAATATCAACACAATGCAGTTGCAACAGTACATTCATGACGATTGGGCAGTTTTGCCTACCACGGGAGTTAGTCAGGATGCAAGATACCTGTTTTTTGAAGTATATATTCCGTCATTCTCTCTTCCCTTTGCTATCGTGGGACTGTGAACAGGGCACTGATACTGTCGAAAACATTTTGCAAGACATCTGTGGGGTCTATCCCTGTCACGTTCACTATCACAATAATCCCTATGATCGTACCCAGCACGCTTCCCAGATTTGTAAGTGCGGCCACAAGAAGCACGCGGAACAACCTGTTGTTAAGCATCTCCTGAATGGTTTCAGCATCCATTATCGACCTGAAATCGTCTGTGGTGGGTGTACGCTGTTTTGCTTCCATCAGTCCGGCAAACCAACCTGCAGCCATCATAGGGTTAAGGGATGTGAGCCATGCCACCAGAAAAGCTGTGGCAATAGATTTAGGGTGACCCCTGGCAAGGGCAGCACCGGCTGCGCTTAAGACACCGTTGATGATAAACCAGTATCCCATAACTACCAATAACATGTAGGGAGATATGGCACCTTTAATTATGCCGAGAATAACCAAAAGGAACGTGGCAAAGGCAAGGGCAACAAAGGTCAGCCCAACTATCTTTATAATACTGAATCTCTTTTTAGGTACATCTAACAGTTGTTTAATTGGTGGTAAGGTCTCAGGATGTTCAAGATATCTTTGTATACCTTCCCTGTGCCCTGCACCTACTACTGCCACCACACGGCTGGACTTTGCGGCATCCAGTAAGTTTGCTGAAATATACGCATCTCTTTCATCTATAAATACCCTGGCAGCCGAGGGTGCAAACTTCCGTAATTCCTCGATCAGCTGGGTTACAACATCCTCTTCGGTAACAGATTCAATATCGAGTTCTTCACCTTTGAACCCCAGGGCTGCAGTAAGCATAGCCCCTGTCATCTTGAGTTTTTCCCAGATGCTCATGCTGTGCCAGAACCGCTGAAGTGTTATCTGGATATCCCTGTCCACAAGTACGATACGTGCGCCAGTGGATTCGGCTTTCTTGATGGCCTGCAGCATTTCGGCCCCTGGGTCGACGCCCAGATCATCACCGATCTTCTTCTGTACATATGCCATAAGCCAGTGAACCAGGAAATAATATGGTTTCCCGCCGCTGAGAATATCCTTAGCTGATATCTTTTTTGTTACTACCTTTTCAGTCAGCGCCTGGTACCGGGCAGGACATAGTTCAACAGCCACAACATCGGGACGTTCACGTTCTATGGTTTCCTCTACCTCTGCCACGCTTTTAGTAGATACATGCGCCGTGCCTACTATGATTATATTTTCTGCCGGGTTGTCAGAAATAGGTCTGTCAACTGTATCAGAAGATATGTTGACAGAGTAGTTGATAGTGTAATCATTTTCGTCTTGATTCATTACTTCACCGGTAATATCAGGATTCTTACTATGGTATAAGGAAGGTATAAATTATACTGCAGATACATATACCTTCCATCGTTTGGGTTAATCTCGATCGCTTGTTAGATATATCAAGTTAAGAAGTGGTTTATACATCCGCATATATTAAAAAAGTAAGTTGCACTGGGCTTCAGTAATAGTGTTTTACCTTTATAATTAAGTATATAATAAAAACCAGCTCAAGTAATATTCCTATGAACCAGTTTAAAGGGATACCGATAATATCATTAAAACCCAGTAACGGGATGAATAAAATAATTGCTAATACGATCCAGTGTTTCAAATTGAATCTTTCATGTAGTATCACCTTTATTTCCTGTGAATAAGCAGATTCCAGTATCAGCCTGTTAAAACGTAAAAGATCCGTACCTATGGGATTTTTCTTGAATAATCTTGTTGCCTGCTTTGTAAGCGGAATCTCTTTAAAGTGCCCATCATGAAGATTAGGACCCTGGATCTGTCTATTCAGGTCCCCAACCATATCCGGGTCTTTGAGTTCATCCCTGCAGAACAGGATGGACTGGCGGATCTTATTACTAAGATATATAATTACAATATATAGAACTGAAAAAATTCCAATCATAAATCCTGGTATCATATTTTCTTGTGTTACAGATGCAGAAGCAGGTGTCACTTCCTGTGCTTGGGTTTGCGCTGGGGTTTGTGCTGCCGTTTTAGGTTCTATACCAGTCCCAACTATCTGTTCGGTGGCTGCTGTGCCTGAAGAACTTGAACCGGTAATTGAAAATGGCGAAAAACCGGGTGTTTTAGCTATAAAGTACAGGTCGCTGGCATCATCTCTTATTTTAGATGTTGGCAATGAATTCCACTGCCCCTCATCATAGCGGTACATAGTAATGGTAGATTCATCGATATTATTCTGGCTGAGCCATGACCTGTCCACCTTAAATCCTATTTCCGGGTCTTTGATATTCTTCTCAGTAGCCCAGCCAAAGTTCCCAACCCAGATGTTCAGGTTCTTAAACACGATACCCGGTGGAGCTTTATCAACAAGTGTGGACGTGTCTTTCAGTATCTCAACCTTTGCTGCAATATCGCCTGAACTGGTCACCGCAGTGAAATTGATAAACTCGACAAGATTACATTCAAGTTCATAATTATAGCTAATGTATGATTCTTTGTTCACAAACTCCCTGCTAGTTTCGGTACATTCGATATTCTCAAAGGCCTCTCCTGAAGTACCCCCGCCTCCGCCACCCGAACCCCCGTTCAGGGAAGTTGTTGTGACATCACCAATTGCTACATTTCCATTATTGACAATAATCGGCAGAGCGTGACCTGTTGAGTTGCTGATAAAAACATTAAAAAGCTCAAATGTACATATCCCTGACTGATTTAATGCGACAATGTTGATGTTTGCAAAGATGCCTGGTGTAGAAACATTACTCTTCCCGAGAATTACTGCAAAAACGTTTATGACAGTTATCTTTGAATTGTCTATAGTACCAGGGTTAAAGATCGTATCAGCACCATCCTGGTTCAATAAATCCCCTTCTGAGATACTGGTCACATTCACCAGGGAACTATCAAAGTGCAGGTTGAACTGGCAACCTGAGATTGGAGCATCTGGCTCTATATATACAGTGAGCGTGAAACTCTGCCCTTCATCAACTTGCAGGGTTGATGGTAAAATGCTGACTTGGGTATCTGCTGATGTTGTTCCAACTACATTTAAGCTTATCAGCAGTAATGACAATAAAAGCAAGATACCATAGCGCATTTTATTCGCTTTCAGTAATTCTATCATCGGGACATCCTTTTTATTGAGCAATATGAGTTTATATTATTCAAATCTATTCCACGAGTGCGCAGAATATGTCCCTGTTAACCGTAATTTAATAAAACCAATCTCATATCCAGGATATTGACAATACCGTCTGAATTGACATCACATCTTTGACATGCGGGGGATGGTGTTTCAATAAAATGTAACATTACAGCTATAAAATCATCGTCATTAACGGTTCCATCCATATTAACATCATAGATGGAATAAAAATCAATTGTTGAAAAATCAATGGTTGCATTTATGACCTCAACTTCAACGGCATGACCGGTAGGGTCACTAATAATTACATTTGTTAAATTGAGCGACAAATTGCCTACATCCGCTGTATCTATTACTATTGTAATGGTTGCAAATGCAGCAGGTGTTGAAACGTTTGATGCGCCCAGGATCGTGCCGTACACGTTACTTAGCAAACCTGGTTCTATTGACCCATTATTGAAAAAAGTACCCATGCCGCTTTGTGAAAACAGGTCGCCTTCTGTTACATCATCCACATGGACTATGGTATCATCGAACTCAAGGTCAAATTGCATACCTGCAATCGCAACATCAGGTTCTACGAATACCTCCACTGTAACGGTATCTCCTACCGATATTACTTCAGGTGATATACTAAGTGTCACACTGGATGCTGCAGTGCAGGTGCCAGGATTTACTAACAGTATAAGTATAAGAGCAAATACCAGTAAGATATATCTGTTTTTAATAAGCATGTTCGCGCTAATTTTATTAATACAATTCTATAAATAGTTTTTGCGTTGTAAGGCCATGGGCAAAAATCCTGCTGCACAGCAGTAAATTTTCGTGATGAATCTTCCAAAAAAGCCGAAGCATATTAAATCCTGAAATAATTTTGTCCCAAGGCCATGTTGTTACTTCTGTAGCCAGGGCTCCAAGATTGGCTTGTAACTTCCTAAATCATCTACTACATTCTTAATTGAACACTGTATCAAACCCGGGTTTCCAGGCCAACAAGACTACCCCCGGAGAGTACCACAACCATTTAGTCCCAGAAATCTTTATCCTGCCCCGCCCCAAAATTACCCTTATGCTTACCTTCATCGGCATTGGCCTCTATGACAAAAAAGACATATCTGTCAAGGGCCTGGAAGCCATCCGCCATGCAGATCATGTATATGCTGAATTCTATACTTCGGCCCTTATGGGCACCACCATCCAGGAAATGGAAGCTTTCTATGGAAGGGGAATAACCGTACTGGACCGTGAGGATGTGGAACAGCAGCCCGAATGGCTGCAACGTGCCCTGACCGAAAAAGTAGTATTCCTGACAGGCGGCGATGCCATGGTCAGCACCACCCACGTAGACCTGCGCATGCGGGCCCATGAACTGGGTATTGAGACCTCTATCATCCACGGCTCGTCCATCCTCAGTGCAGTACCCGGCCTTACCGGCCTGCAAAATTA
>JAUWRA010000144.1 GCA_030610815.1 Methanosarcinales archaeon | reverse complement strand
ATATCCAGCACTTCCTGCCTGCTGAATTTTTCAATATCTTTCATATCCAGGGTATTGTCGGATAAACCCTGCTGGATTGCATAGGTAAGGTTCCCGCTGTCACATTCATTCAGGTACTGGCATATCTTCCTGACTTCTTCTACACCAACAAGCCCCCTGAATTCTGTGGTCCTGACCTCCAGTTCAATGCCTGCCCTGATGCATATATCCAGGGTCATGGCTGTGTTTTCTGCCGCTTTTGAACCCGCATCCACATTTAACCCGGTAACTATAGCGTATTGCTTAGGTTCGTCAAGTGGTGCTTTTACATCAAGGAACACCTTATCAAGCAGACCTTTGTCAAGCATTTCCATTACCACATCCGCACCAAACCCATTGGTCTCAAGTCCCACAGCCAGTGAGCCGGACCTGGCAAACCCGGCAAGATCTATCAGTGCATCCCTTTGAAGGGTCGGCTCACCTCCGCTGAACACTACCGCACTGATGAACGGTTTTGTCTTGGATATCTGTGACTTCATGTCTTCAATATCCATCTCACTGCTTCCTGTGATATATGCGTGGTTCTGGCAGTAGGGACACCTTAACTGGCATCCCCTGAAAAATATAACTGAAACACAACGGCCATGCCAGTCCACAGTAGAGATCGGGATAAAATGTCCGAAATTGAATGTCTGTCGCATTGGCAGACAGGTATATTCATCACAAGATATATAACCATTACAAACGAAAACGCAGGATTATATATGAACATTGAGATCGACCAGGATGTAAAGTATAAAGAAGGTACCAAGAGGGTATGCGGTCCGGAAGAAACCCTGGAAAATATCACAGGCATACTGGATAAGGTGGGTGTTACCAGACTCGCCGATATCACTGACCTTGATCGCATAGGAATTCCAGTATTTTCTGCCATCCGGCCCAGTGCAGCCGAGGGTGCTGTTTCCATTTACAGCGGCAAAGGTGCCGATGATACCCAGGCCAGGATATCGGCCATCATGGAAAGTGTGGAGCGCTGTTGTGCAGAACAGCCAGATATTAGCAAAGACCTGGATGGTGAGGGTATCAAGCCAACAATTGCCGATTCTTTTGAAAACCTCTCACAAAACGTTAACACCATCAATCCTCTTGACCTGCTGACAGCAGAGCCTGTCATTAAGAATACCAGGCTGGAATGGATGGTGGGCTATGACCTGCTGACAGAGGAGAACATCCTTGTACCGTCGAATGCCGTATACCATCCCTATAACCCAAAAAACGGAGGACAGCAGCTTTTCCGCAGCAATACCAACGGCCTGGCAGCAGGGAATACTATGGAAGAGACCATACTGCACGGCCTGCTTGAGGTGATCGAGCGGGACGCCCTTAGTATTGCCGAGTACAATAAAAACCCGGGCCGTGAGATCATACTCACACCGGATGATGGTGTCGTCTACGGCCTGTTGAAAAAATTCGAAGCTGCAGATGTCATAGCGAAATTATGGCTGCTGACCCACGATATCGGCCTGTACACGGTTGTTTGTGCCCTGGATGATCCGGTCCTGAAAGATCCTGCCCTGCTGGTCATGGGTGCGGGGTCACACCTGATACCTGAAATTGCGGTGTCGAGGGCCCTGACCGAAGCAGCCCAGAGCAGGGTAGTACAGATTCATGGTGCCAGGGAGGATACTGACAGGGAATCTATTGTCCGCACCTTCGGGTACGATGCCATGAAACGGTTGAACCGCTACTGGTATATTGATTCTGCTGAGAAAATTACCTTATCTGACCTTGAGGATAAATCCGCCAACACCCCTGCTAAGGATATCCAGACAACTGTGGAGATGCTGCGCGGTATAATTCCTTATGCGGTCATAGTGGATATTTCCAGCACTTCATTGAACCTGCCAGTGGTAAGGGCTGTACTGCCAACCTTTGAGCAGTATACGCTTGACAGGGAGCGTAAGGGTAAGCGCATGAAGATCGGACGAAAACCCAGGACAATGACCAAACGAACCTTCAAACCACGGCCGGTGACATGACAGAGATTGTGGTCTTTACCGGTACCAGCCTTAGCTGGGAGGAGGCAGGGTCGTTGCTTGATGCAGACTACCGGCCGCCTGTTAAAAGGAATGATATCAATATCCTGGTGGATAAAGGGGGTCCTGATATCATAGGCATCATTGACGGCATATTTTTTGACAGGGCTGCAGTGGCACACAGGGAGATAATCCGTGCAATAAAGGCAGGGGTTACCGTGGTTGGGGGCTGCAGTATGGGGGCACTCCGGGCATCTGAACTTGATACTTACGGCATGATAGGGGTGGGCCGCATCTACGAGTGGTACCGCGACGGTGTTGTGGAATCAGATGACGAGGTAGCTGTCACGTTCCATCCCGAGACGCTTGAACCGCTGTCGGTCCCGCTGGTCAATATGAGGACAACCCTTGGATCTGCTGTGGAAGAAGGGATCATCGACCAGCACCAGAGCGATATGCTGCTTGAGGCTGGCAGGTCGATGTATTATCCTGACAGGTCCTATGCGGCTATGGTAAAGAACAGTGTGGCTCAGGGCCTTATTCCTGGGGATGAGCAGGATAGTATAATTGACTACCTGATACATAATGAAGTGGATGTTAAGCGTGAAGATGCCTTGCTGGTTATTGAAAAGATAAAAGAACTGGCAGGATTGTAAAACGGGTTCGGGTACTTTACGATGTCACAATAGGATAATGAAATTGTTCAACTATTCAGGCTGACAAATACACCTTAATCTGAACTGCTCATCCGGAGAATACCACCTGGCATTTTACAGGAACTGCTTTTTAAACCTCATTAACGGTCTTATTCGGGCTACCGTCATTGCTCCAATCTACAGCGAGATACCTTGAAACGGGTGTAAAGGAGTTAGATATTATACGCTTTTGAGTAAATACAACCACAAAGTTTAACAAGTCATGATAATTATTTCAGTATGGGAGATAATATGGGAATCCTGATACATCTGGCAAAACGCTGGGTTGCCGGCGAATACCTTGAAGATGCTGTTGAGAGGGCAAAATCTGCAAACGATCGGGGAATTAGCGGTATCATCAACCATGTGGGAGAACATAATGAGGATATCGCAAAGATAGAAGCTTCATCCGAAGAATATAACCGGCTGCTGGACGGCATCGAACAGGAAAAAATAGACTGCGCCATATCTATCAAACCTACCCAGCTGGGGCTTATGAAAGATGTGCAGACGTGCATCCGGACGATAGAGCCTTTGGTAAAGAAGGCAGCTGACCTTGGCATTTTTGTATGGATGGATATGGAAGGGAGTACACATACCCAGCAGATCATTGATATCTACAAACATCTCTACAAGGAAAATAAGAACCTGGGAATTGCCATCCAGGCATACCTGTTCAGGACACCGGAAGACCTGAAAGAACTCTCGGCAATGGGCGCCAGGATACGTTTGTGTAAAGGTGCATATAACGAACCGGCTGATATAGCCATTAAAAGGCATGAGGATATTAGAAAAACCTATGCAGACCTGTTAGAGATGTTGTTCAGGGAGGGGGGACTTGAACTTATTGCAGTGGCAACCCACGATGATGAACTTATCGAACTGGCCATACAACTGAACAAGGAACACCCCCGGAATCTCGAGTTCCAGATGCTGATGGGGGCGCATGACAAACGAAAAGAGGAATTGGCAGGGGAGGGATATAGGGTCTGTGGTTATATACCCTACGGCAAGGGCTGGCTGGGTTATTTCCTGCGCCGGCTCAATGAGCAGAAGCGGGATATTAAGACTGCATTGGTTTGTGTTATTAAAGGGGATTGAAATAGTGGGTTTACAGATGATTGATCTTAATAACAGGTCTCTATCGCATCTATTTCACTTTCATTTTGATAAGTCATCCAGGTGTAAAAAGTAAAATATCCTCATCTTTTGCAGCATCGTGCAACCGTTTCGAAAAACCGCTTTTTGAGAACAGGCAGTAATGCTCTGTACGTGCATTAAGGTTCCATTTGATCAAACTCTTTTTGTCTTTGAGCTTTATCAGAATATCCACATCCATCTTGCGATTGTTCCATTTACATTCCCCAATGAGAATGTCTTTAGTATCATCGTTCAAAGCAACAATATCAATCTCATCACCTTTGCGGTTCCACCATGAACCTATGTTCTGGAACACAAATGGAAGTTCTTTTTCATCATTTAACCTGTGCAGAAACTCAACACAAATGTTTTCAAAAACCGGGCCGATGTACTGATCAAGTTCAGATTCGATTTTTGAAAGTACATACTCTGGTCTGCCACTCTCTATAAACCCACGGTTCTTGTGAATGAAGCGAAACCAGAATTTGAAAAAATTGTCTTTAATAAAATACCTGCCCTTTTTGGATTTATATGTTTTTTCATTCACTGGAACCTTGCGCACCAGAATTTCATATTCATTGATGAGATCGGACATGTAAGGTCCAAGACTGGTATTTTTGATACCGGTACGGTTTGCTATGTCATTCAAAGTGCTTGCTCCGCTGGCAACTGCCTCCAAAATTGAAAAATATATCCTGTATTGAGTTCCGAATTCACTGATCAATATATTTGTACCTTCGTCAAGAAGGGGGGCACCAAGACCTATGAATTGTTCTGAGATGATGTTTAACAGCGTTCTGTCAGTTACATTCTCTAATAATTCGTAGTATTTTGGAACTCCACCGAAGATGGAATATATTTCAACAAATGTGCTGATTTCCAGATCCACCAGGATATCTTTGCAAACATCATACTGCAGGGGTTTTAGATTGAACAGTGCATCCGAGCGTCCGAAGAGTGGTGTTTTATATTCTTTGAATATATGTTTCATAAGACCTGTGTAAGAACCAAGGAACAAAAATGAATATTTCCGTTCATCTTTGTATTTATCCCAGTATTTCTGGATGATAGAAAAAACGCCGGTATTGATTTTTTTAAAGTTCTGGAATTCATCAAAAATGAAAATCTCTTTGTCTGATAGCGTAAATAAAAAACCAAAAAAATCATCCAGATCCGTAAAGTTAGGAACATAATCACGGCGTTCCATCAATATAGTCCTGAAATCATCAAGGATCAGCCGTTCTTCTTTTTCTGCTACAAAAAAGTAATATGATTCTCTTCCAAAAACATGTTGCACAAGCCGTGTTTTACCAACACGACGCCTGCCGTAGATCACAATCATTGTGCTCTTGTCAAGCGATGTTAATGTTCTGAGTTTCTTGATCTCATCTTCACGATCGTAAAATTTCATGTATGAGTATATAATTCCTTTGTATTTAATAGTTATTGTCAATCGCAATAATTGTCAATCGCAATAACTTGGAGATAATTAGAATTTGTACCGGTTTTTGCTTGTTACTGTCATCGGCACTGATGCCGTCGGTCACCGAGTACACAAAGTCATATTTTATGTACTACAGGAAAGAGTAATTAGGTGATATGGTCATCTATGTATTGAACACCAATGGATGATAAAAACAGGTTCATTCTGATTATTATTGTAGCCATTGCCGGCCTGATGCTAATGGTTGGCGGTCCGATGGTGCTGATGTACCTGGACAATCTGCAGCAAAATGATATAGATGACAGTAACAAAAAGCAGAATTCGTGGTTCAACGGCTCACAGTACATCAACAGTTCTGAGAACTGGGCCTATATCGACCTTACATTTCCAGGCGAATATGAGGGTGCAAGCTGGGATGTAGGTGTCTATGGGGTTGATGCGGATCGCCGTGTGTTTATCCATTCAATGGAATCTGATGTCAACTCTTCGGTCAATGGGGTCAAGCTGAACCTTGGGAACCAGCAGATACAGTGGTTCGATTGTTTTGATATTGTGGTCTCTGTTGGAAAAGAGACACAGGCTGAACGGGTCTGTTTGGATGATTTTGAGGTTAGGTGAGATGAGAATTGATGTGGGAGTGGTGTGTTTAGCTTTTTCCCGTGCATAAACTAACCTATATCTCACGAACTCTCAAATCCGGAGCTATGGCGTCATTCTAACGTCTGGAAATAACATCCATTTTTGCCATATAATCCCACATCAAATTTCATAAATTCGCCATCTTCTAACCGATTTTCCACCACATGTTTAACAATAAAACTCAAAACAGGTAGTGTTAAATTGTAGTGAAACATATCACTACAATATTATGACCTACATACGAAAA
>JAUWRA010000043.1 GCA_030610815.1 Methanosarcinales archaeon | reverse complement strand
TTACAGAATTGGCAATTCAACTTGATGGAACTGTTAAGAAAAGTGTAGCGAATATGACTGATGAATTGTGGGATATTTTGAGTCTGATGGGAAAGGAATGCGAAAAATATTATGTTTGATGAGGGACGTGCGGAAAGTGAGGTTTTAATAACTGTCCTTCCTTTTAATTTCATCCGGCACCAACTCATCAGATTTTGTGATTTTCTTTACCACATCTGCCACAATCTCCCTTTCTTCGATCTGCAGGTCATAATATTTATTGACGTCTCTTGTTTCGATGATCTCTATTGCCTTAGTAATGGGTCTGAGGAGTCCTGAAAATTCATCTTTCTGGTGATGTAATATTTCGTCTGCTGCTGTTTTAATAACTTGCAGTTCTCCAGAATCAGCTGCATCTTTTAAGAAATTCATTGTCAATTCTTTGATTATATCTGTTTCCAGTTTGGATATATTCTCAAACGCCATTGTAATGAATTTATCTGTATTTCCACGATTGCCATCTTCCAATTCTTCCAGAGCCAGATTCAGACAAATTTCTGTAAAATCTTCAATTAAATCTGGCTCCTGGTCAGCCATTTTACCGTGTATTTTTTCTATTTCAAGGGTAGCCTCTGCTTTTCGATTAAGACCGAGATAAGCTTCAATCATAATAAGCACAACATTAATATTAGACTTATTTTTTGTAATTGCATCTAATATTTTCGTCGCTATTTCCAGTCCTTCCTCATACCGTTCTAATTTTATTAGTGCCATTGCTTTGTTTTCGAGAGTATTTTCATCTTTTGGGTTAATTTCAAGTGCTTGATCGAAAATTTCAAGTGCCTCTTCATGCTTATCAAGATTTCCTAATGCAATACCTTTATTGAATAGTGCATAATCATTTTTTGGGTTAATATCAAGAGCCCGATTGATAAATTCAAGTGCTTCTTCATGCTTACCAAGATAAATTAATGCAAGACCTTTCCTGGATAGTGCATAATCATTTTTTTTGTTAATATCAAGAGCCCGATTTATTAATTCAAGTTCTTCTTCATGATTACCTAGATAATTTAATGCAAGAACTTTACTGTATAGTGCATAATCATTTTTTGGGTTAATATCAAGAGCCTGATTAAAAGATTCAAGTGCCTCTTCATGCTTACCAAGATAAATTAATGCAATACCTTTCCATGAAAGTGCATAATCATCTTCTGGGTTGATATCAAGAGCCTGATTGAAAGATTCAAGTGCTTCTTCATGCTTATCAAGATTTATTAATGCAATACCTTTTCTTGAAAGTGCATAATCATCTTCTGGGTTAATATCGATAGCCTGATTGAAAGATTCAAGTGCTTCTTCAGGTTTACAAAGAATTATTAATGCAATACCTTTTCTTGAAAGTGCAATATCATCTTCTGGGTTAATATCAATAGCCTGATTAAAAGATTCAAGTGCCTCTTTATGCTTACCAAGAATTATTAATGCAATACCTTTCCATGAAAGTGCAATATCATCTTCTGGGTTAATATCAATAGCCTGATTAAAAGATTCAAGTGCCTCTTTATGCTTACCAAGATAAATTAATGCAATACCTTTTCTTGATAGTGCATAATCATCTTTTGGGTTAATTTCAAGAGCCAGATTGAAAAATTCAAGTGCTTCTTCAGGTTTACCAAGAATTATTAATGCAATACCTTTTCTTGAAAGCGCAATATCATCTTCTGGGTTAATATCAAGAGCCTGATTGAAAAATTCAAGTGCTTCTTTAGGTTTACCAAAAATTATTAATGCAATACCTTTCCATGAAAGTGCAATATCATCTTCTGGGTTAATATCAAGAGCCTGATTAAAAGATTCAAGAGCATCTTTATATTTATTTTCAGAAATTAGCAATTGTCCTTCATAGAGTAGTATTTTGCCTTCCAGTTCTTTATCTTTATTTTTAACTGCAAATTTCTTTAATTTGCTAATTTCATAGACAGCTTCTTCTTTTTCTCCAAGTTCCATAAGCTTAGGTGTGAGTTTTAGCAGAGCCTCTGTTTTGAATTCAGGGGGCTGGATTTCAGCATAATAACATAATTCCTTAAGCACTGATCTTTTACCCGCTGCAAGAAGCTCAAATTTTGTCCTGAAGAGCTCTTTCCGCTCGTCAGCAGTATACCACAATTGCAGGAAATCCAAAAGAATAGATACCCTCTTTCTCCCAAATGGCTGCCGCATTTCCCGCCACAGCCTGAAAAGCCTTTCCCTCACTTCATACCTAGTGTGTCTTCCCATTGGCCTCGAAATAACATAACCGTCGGTTTCAAGCCTCCTGAGTTGCGTATTGACAGTTTGGAGTTTAATCCTTGCTTTTTCAGAGATTTCTTTTGGCGTAGCAGTTTCCCCAAAAGAAATCAGTACATCAAATATTCGTCTCTGCTGTCCTGTTAACATCTGGAATATCTCTTGATAGAATGGTGTGTGTTCATCTATTACCTTGAAAAATGCCTTCTCAACGTTCTCAATCTCTCCCCCCGTAATCATATCATAAAAAAGGAATACAAGTCTCGGACTGCCTCCCGTAAGATGCACAATTCCATGTATCCTCTCTTCGTATTGTTCGAATTTTTCGAAAAACTCCTCACCATCTTCAGTTTCAGCAATTTTTTGCATCAACTCTTTGATCTCGTGATATGAAAACTCCTTAAGGTGCTGGATATGGAAAAAATTATAAAATGGTTCATCATGTCCTGACAAAGAAGGAAAAATCAACGGAGCCGTGGCCACTATGGAAAAAATGTCGTTTTTCTGGAATATAGATCTTAACTTATGAAGTTCTTCTTTTTCCAACTGCTTAAATAGTTCATGTAGATTTTCGACAAAAATAATAAATCTCTTTCCATACTTTCTTGAAATATCTTTAAGTTTTTCCACAGCAGCATACAGGATTTCATCTTCCTGTTCAAGGATTAAGATATCAGAAATGTCCTCTGGAGTTCCCTTTGAATATTTCTCAAAATATTCCTCTAAAATCCTCACGAAAAGATCGGATGCACGATAGACAGAATATTCCTCTTCTGCCAGTTTTACCGGAATTAATAACGAGGGTAATTTATGTTCAATTTCATAATAGAGTAAAGTTAAAAAGTGGGATTTTCCAATCCCCCTGGGTCCGACAATTAGATAAAACCTGGGTGTCTTATTCTCTGCGGCATTCCCTATTTCCGTCACCAGGCTTTCAAGCAGTTTTTCCCTGCCTACAAAAAGTTTTCGTAAAATATCTTCCGACATATTCTCTGGCGAATATCTATAAAATATAATATCACTGGACGTCGCCATGATATATCCTCCACCAGTCCTGTAGCATTTTAGAGTAAAATTTCAGTCCATTTTCAGGATCATGCTCCAGGTAAAAGTCATTACTCAGATCAGCTATTAAATCCATGAACTGTTCGTAATCATCGATTGCCGTTTCCCGTTTGAAAATCCCAAATGCCATGTCAACAGGATAACAATCAACATTACAGACATTTTTCAATATAGCTATTGCAGCTTTCTCTTCCATATCACCATAAAAAATTCTCAACCTCTGGGAATAATGCTCAAAATAGTATTTTCCTTCATTGCCAAGAATACGGAAATTATATGTTTTCTCTATTAATTCGTCATTAATTTCTCCATCCCTCAAAATGTATTCTTCTTTTATGGCGCTTAGCATAATCGCAATAAAATAAGGTATATAGGCCTCCCCAATACAACCTAATATTTTTTCACCGTATGATGGTACGTAGGTCCATCCTTCTTCCTGGAAAATTTTTTCAATGAGATCAAGTGCTGTCTGTTTTTGGAATCCATCTACACGAACCCTCTTAAAATCATTAATTACACTTACTCCACCCACATTCCTTACGACACGATCCATACTAACTGAACCACCGACAATAAATCTCAGGTTTGGAGACACCTGGCGGAGCTTTCGGAACCAATGCAAGAAATCTTCCGCATCCTTTGGTTCCATTTTTTCAATTGCTATAGGGAATTCATCTACTATGAAGCAAATTTTTGAATCCGCTTCATTGATTATATCAAATATTAGTGCGGTTTTATCAATCCAATTTTCTTTTAAATCATTTTTAATGTTAGTCCTTAATTTAGCTTTAAACACTGATATTCCAATTTCTTCAATATTATCCTTGAACCATTGAAAACCATTTTTAAAAGCAGGAATCAGTCTTGTTCTTCGCTCTATTTTTTCATTTTCAATCAACGCCATTACTATTTCAGAAATAAAACGGTGTGGTGAATTTACGTCTTCTACTTCGAGAAATACACATATTTCATCCGCATCTAACAGTTCTTTTTCCAGCTTCCTCATAATCGAGGTCTTCCCAAACCTTCGCGGGGCGATTAGAAGAACACTATCCTTCTCTAATGTAGAGAGTATTAGTGAAATCTCTTTCTCACGGTCAATAAAATCATTTCCTACTGCCGGATTGCCAACTGGTATCATATTTATTATCTCCATTTGATGATGTATAACAATATTGTTATATATCAGTTTTGTTATATAACAGTTTTGTCATACATATAACAAATCAAAATATTAAATAATCCATCCATCACAAAACCCCAAAACAAAAATACCTCCCGTACCAATACATACCCCTCATACAACCACCATCCCGACCGGAAGTCCACCCCATGCAAAAACTATCCCCTGCCATGCAACAGTACTACGACGCAAAACAGCAGCATCCCGATGCCCTTATAATGTTTCGGATGGGCGACTTCTATGAATCATTCGGCGAAGATGCAGCCACCATGGCCAGGGAACTGGACATCACCCTTACCACCAGGGGCAAGGACAAGGACGGCGAAAAGATGCCCCTGGCAGGCATACCATACCACGCCATTGACTCATACCTTCCCCGGCTGATAAAGAAAGGCTACAAGGTAGCCATCTGCGAGCAGCTTGAGGACCCGAAACAAGCCAAAGGTGTGGTCAAGCGGGGTGTGGTCAGGGTGGTCACACCGGGTACGGCCATGGACTCATCCATGTTCTCAGATTCAGGCAGCAACTACCTGATGGCTGTAGCCCGCCATGATACCCATTTAGGCATATCATTTTTAGACATCTCCACAGGTGAGTTCATGACCACACAAGTGGAAGATAAAGCACCCTACGACGCTGTCGTGAGTGAAGCGGTCAGGATGCGGCCTGCCGAGTGCATCGTGCCTCCAGAACTGTACAGCAAGAGCGAACTTGCAGCCAGGCTGAAAGATAACCTGAAGCTCATTATCCATCAATACGAGGAAGACGCCTTTGAACCAGGTACTGCCAGGCGCCGCCTGCTGGACCATTTTCACGCTGCCACACTGGAGGGAATGGGACTTGCGGACCTGCCCGCTGCCACTACGGCCGCAGGTGCCGCACTCGCCTATGCCATGGATACCCAGATGAGGGAACTGGACCATATCCAGACCCCGAGGACATACTTTGAAAACCAGTTCATGGTACTGGACGCTGTTACACTGCGCAATCTGGAACTGGTCAAGAACGTGCGTGACGGAGGTACAAACTCCACGCTGCTGAAAGTACTGGACAACACCAGTACACCCATGGGTTCCAGGCGGCTGCAAAAATGGCTGGTCCAACCCCTGGTATCTGTGAGTGACATTAACCGGCGGCTGGATGGTGTAGGAGAAATGTCCGGAAACACCTTACTGCGCTATGACCTGCGCTCACTCCTAAAAGGCATACGCGACATTGACAGGCTTACCGGACGCATCGTCTACGGCAATGCCAATGCCAGGGACCTGGTGGCACTGCGTAATTCACTGGGCGCCCTGCCCCTTATAAGATCGGCACTTCATGGAGCAGGTATCAGCTCAGATATCCTTTCATCCATAAACAACTCGCTCAACGATTTCGCTGACCTCACCGACCTGCTGGAGTGCTCGATCGTGGACGAGCCGCCGGTCAGTGTGCGTGAGGGCGGTATGATAAAGGCAGGATACAGGCCCGAACTGGACGAACTGAACGACATGACCGCACACGGTAAAGAATGGGTGGCCAAACTGCAGCAGCAGGAACGGGAGCGAACCGGCATCAGGTCGCTGAAAGTAGGATACAACAAAGTGTTCGGCTACTTCATTGAAGTAACAAAGGCCAATCAGTCCCAGGTGCCTGATGAATATATCAGGAAGCAGACCATGACCAATGCCGAGCGGTTCTACACACCTGAACTGAAGGAAAAGGAGGCAATTATACTTTCAGCCAACGACAAACGAGTGGCCCTTGAATACGAACTGTTTACCCGGATCACCGACCAGATAGCACAGCAGGCCGCCGGACTACAGGAGACAGCCGGGCTCATAGCCGAACTGGACGTGATCATCACCCTGGCCGAAGCGGCAGTGAACAATAACTATGTCAGGCCAGAGATAAATGACGGCTGCGATATCCTGATACGGGACGGACGCCACCCGGTAGTAGAGAATTCCGTACAGGGCGGGTTTGTTCCCAACGATACCCATATGGATTGCAACAGCGACCAGTTCCTGCTCATCACAGGGCCCAACATGGCAGGTAAATCCACCTACATGCGGCAGACCGCTCTTATCGTTATCATGGCACAGGTAGGATGCTTTGTGCCTGCATCATATGCGTCCGTCGGTATCGTTGACAGGGTGTTCACCCGGGTAGGGGCGTTCGATGACCTGGCAAGCGGGCAGAGTACCTTCATGATAGAGATGGTGGAACTCGCAAACATCCTGAACAATGCAACCCCGAAGAGCCTGATCCTGCTGGATGAGATAGGTAGGGGCACCAGCACCTTTGACGGGTACAGCATCGCTTGCTCTGTAGTTGAATATATCCACAACAGGGGTCGTGTAGGGGTACGCTCCCTGTTCGCCACACATTACCACCAGCTGACCAGCCTGGAAGGAAGCCTGAAGCGGGTCAGGAATTATCACATTGCTGTAAAGGAAGAGGGGCATGACCTGGTATTTTTACGAAAGATCGTACCCGGGGCCACTGACAAGAGTTACGGCATCCATGTAGCACGTCTGGCCGGAGTGCCCCTGAAGGTGACACAGAGAGCCAAAGAAGTACTAAGGGAAGTAGAGAGCGAAAGCCTGGGGCATAAAAGAAAAAGCAGTGCAACATACACCCAGTTGATGCTGTTCGACCCGGGCAGCAGCGAAGCCTTACAGCCTAACCCGGTTGTCGAGACCATAAAAGAATTAAATATTGATGGCATGACGCCACTGGAAGCACTTAACAAATTACATGAACTGAAAAAACAGGCAGGTGGAGGTACTGGTAGTGAATAAGATACAGGTTCTTGATGAGGCTACCATCAATAAGATAGCGGCAGGTGAGGTGATCGAGCGCCCGGGTTCTGTTGTCAAGGAACTGGTCGAGAACTCGATCGATGCAGGTGCCATAGACATCAGGATAGAGGTTATGGGCGGCGGCATCCAGTCCATCAAAGTCACTGACAACGGCAGCGGGATGAGCCGGGAGGATGTGTCCATCGCGTTTTTAAAACATGCCACCAGCAAGATAAGGGACGCCCATGATATTGAGAAGGTGCTGACCCTGGGGTTCAGGGGCGAGGCCCTGTCATCCATCACTGCCGTGTCAAAGGTAGAGATCACCACCAAACGTCCCGGTGAAGTTGCCGGCACCCGTGTGGTGGTGCACGGCGGTGAGGTGGTGAGTATGGGTGATGCAGGGGCAGCCGATGGTACGTCCATTGTGGTGGAAGACCTGTTCTTTAACACGCCTGCGCGCAGGAAGTTTTTGAAAAAGGGACGAAGCGAACTGGCACATATCGTGGACGTGGTCACAAGGAACGCACTGGGCCATAATGATGTATCATTTTATCTCTCACATAACGGCAGGGAACTGTTCCGCTCCCCTGCATCGGGTGACCTGTTCGATACTATTGTGCACATTTACGGGCCCGGGATTGCCAGGGAACTGATACCAGTAAATTTCACAAATGACCTTGTGCAGATATCGGGATATATCTCAAAACCAGGCTTTACAAGGAGTGATAAGGACCACCAGGCATTCTTTATAAATGGAAGACCGGTCAGGTCAAAGACAATAAGCGATGCCATTAGCCTGGGATATTACACCAGGCTGCCAAGGGGCAGGTATCCGGTGGCTGTGCTTAATATCGCACTGGACACATCGGAAGTGGATGTAAATGTACATCCCACAAAGCAGCATGTAAGGTTCGGTCATGAACTTGCCCTGATGAATGCTGTGTCAGAAGCTGTGGGTTCGATACTATCCGAGACTGAACTGGTGCCTGAAGCAAAAGAGGCGGTAACCCAAACGAAACTATATCCCGCCCCTTCAACCGAACTACAGAATATCAGTGAGATACAGACCGGGTTCAAGGTGCCGGTTGCAGATACCCAGCGCAGGCTTACCCGTACTGACAGGTACCTGGCGCCGACCCATGAGGTAGCAAAAACGGGGCCGCACCTTGAGTTGCAGATACTGGGCCAGGTGGATAATGTATATATTGTCGCCCAAAGCGGTGATGGACTGGTATTGATCGACCAGCATGCAGCCCATGAGCGCATCCTGTACGAACAGGTACTGGAATCAGGCGATAAGGGAGTGCAGGAATTTATAACACCTGTTAATCTTGAACTGAATTCAAAGGAAAAGGTGCTGATAAAGGACTATATACCACATCTTGAACAGGCAGGTTTTATCGTTTCAGAGTTCGGTCCCGATTCCTTTGCTGTGACCGCAGTGCCCCATATCCTGGGCAGGCTGGAAGATACTACTGTGGTACATGATATCATCAATGACATATTATCTGGCGGCAGGGTCAGGGACGGGACCGGCATATCCGAGCAGGTGTACAAGAGCACTGCATGCAGGGGTGCTATCAAGGCCGGGGCCGCACTGACCAGGGAGCAGATGGAAAACCTGGTGGCCCAATTATACAGGACTAAAAATCCGCATACATGCCCACACGGCAGGCCAACTGTAGTTACTTTTAGCAGGTCAGACCTGGACAAGCTGTTTAAGAGGATCTAGTACTTCTTCACTATTCGTCCGGATCACTGGAATCACCAGACAGTTCACTGGGTTCCTTGAAATGCAGCCCGCATGCACCTTTACCTGCGCCGGTTCCTGTTAATGCACCAGTTCATGCGCCTACATCTGCACCTGTTCCCGGACCCTCATCCTCCTGCTTTGGTACGGCATTGGGGTGCATATCTTTTTTATACAGGATCGTGCGGTACGGGTAGGGAATCTCTATACCTTCTACGTCGAATCGTTTCTTAATGGATTCCATTAACTCGCAGCCTGTAAAATAAGCCAGGCTTCTGTCACGCACCCAGAACATCAACCTGAGGTTTACTGCAAAATCACCAAGTTCAGTCAGCAGGACTTTGATCTCACTGCCTTCTGTCACCTCCGGGTGTATCCGGCTGACTTCATAGTGGTCCATGACATTGGGGTGCTCCCTGGCTTCATCTTCCATGATGGAGCGGGCCAGGTCGATATCCGAATCATAACTAATGCCGATGTTCACAGGCCATATCACAGTGGGGTCTTCAATTGACCAGTTTATGATAGCTTCTTCACTGATAATGGAATTGGGAATTATTAGACGCCTGTTATCCCAGGTGACCACTACGGTATGACGCAGTGTCAAATCAGAGATCGTGCCATACTCATTATGGATCGTGACAATATCTCCTACCCTGAAGGGGTGGAACACTGCAAGTGATATACCTGACACAATATTGGCAAGTGTACTCTGGGCCGCAAATCCGATAACGATACCTGCAAAACCGGCACCTGCGAATAATGCTACCGAGAGTGTGCGAAGCTGGGGGACGCCGGATATGACAACTATAAGACCCACAATGTAAATTGCGGCCACAATAAGGTGCCGAAGCAGCCTGTAACCGGTGGGGTCCACCCTCAGTTTCAGACAGGCCTTATTGAAATAAACCTGGAGAAGCCTGTCAGACAGCCTGGCAAAAAAGACGGTTGCAACTATGATGATAAAGATAAATATCGGTGTTGCGACGTTCCACGACAACCACTGTGGCCAGTAATTGGCTATTGTTTCTGCAAATATCATGATATGAACAAAAGTAAATTCACTTGTTTGATTAATAAACTTTCGAAAACTGGTTATTACTCCACAGTCATCTCCAACCCTTCTACTAACCCAACCTCAGGCTCCCACCCCAGCACATCCTTCGCCTTCCCGATATCCCGCCTCCTTACCTTAGGATCATCCACAGGCAACTCCTCAAAAACAATCTGTGAACCACTCCCGATAACCTCAATAACCCGCTCAGCAAACTCCAGTAGACTCATCTCATCCGGATTCCCGATATTCACAGGCTCCGCACAATCCGACATCATCAACCTGTATATCCCATCGATCAAGTCAGACACATAGCAGAACGACCGCGTCTGGCTTCCATCACCATACACCGAAAATTTCCACCCAAAATTGACCCACCCTATATACTAAAATCCTCATGTCCTTTATTGAGCAGGAGGTCGCAAAGATGTGAACCTAAGAATCCTACCCGTATAATTTCATGTACTTTGACCTCACAGTATCTGGACATTTTAATAACAAAATAATCTGGTCAACTAAGTCACATTACTCTTCTGTATAAATCTCATCTACGAATTTTATGAAACTAAGGTTGTTTGTTTTCCGATAGAATTTAGCATCAGCCGTAATAAGTGTGAAATCGATCTCATCTGCCAGGGCAGCATAAAATGCATCGTATATCGTGACGTCGTGGGCAAACGCAAGATTGATAGCGGATCTTATAACGTCTCCAGTCGGTATGATGATATCTATTCCCATATCATGCAAGGAATCAACCGCCTCAACCACATCATTTTCATCAAAATTAGGGTTATAGCGTAAAGCATTTGAAACTTCGTAAAGCAACAGGTCAGGAACAACGAGTTCGATATTTCCATGGAAAAAATCGTCTCTCAATTTCAAGGCTATATCAGTGTATTCTTCATCTGAGAACCACTTGATCAACACTGATGCATCTAAAACGTACATATTTTTCACTTACGCAGGTTTCGCCACTTTCGAATCTCTTCTGTGCCAGACCAACCTGTTGATTTGCCTCTTAACCTGTCCTGAACCGAAATGGCATCTTTAATTTGGCTTTTATCCCGCAGTCTCGCACATGTCAGTATTTCAAGCCTCTTTTCCATGACTTCCAGTGTATCCATATCATCCATGAATCTTTGCTTTTGCATTTTTCCTCTGGATTTTTGTTTTGTTTTCATTTTATTTAACCATAATGCACTCAAAATACGATCCTGTGTCAGTTCACTTTAAAAATGACGTATTTAATCGCTTTTAAACTACTTTCAGTTATGAATCACTTTGATTTAACCAATAATACTTGTGTTACTTGTATTTTAATTTATTTTTTTTCATCGAGCATATTAAAGTAACTTACTGTGTCCTTTAACCCTTCCACTAACCCAACCTCCGGCTCCCACCCCAGCACATCCTTTGCCCTTCCAATATCCGGCCTCCGGACCTTAGGATCATCCACAGGCAGCTCCTTAAAAACAATCCGTGAACCACTCCCGGTAACCTCAATAACCCTTTCAGCAAACTCCAGAACACTCATCTCATCCGGATTCCCGATATTCACAGGCTCAACAAAATCCGACATCATCAACCTGTATATCCCATCAATAAGATCCGAAACATAACAGAACGACCGCGTCTGGCTTCCATCACCATACACCGTAATATCCTCTCCGCACAGGGCCTGGTTAATGAAATTCGGAACCACCCGCCCATCGCCTGCACGCATGCGCGGTCCGTAGGTGTTGAAGATGCGCACGATTCGCGTATTCATCCCGTGATACCGATGATACGCCATCGTAATAGCCTCAGCATATCGCTTTGCCTCATCGTACACCCCGCGCGGCCCGATCGGGTTCACATTGCCCCAGTAGGACTCTGGCTGTGGATTCACAAGCGGGTCGCCATAAGTCTCGGATGTGGATGCCAGCAAAAAGCGCGCGCCCTGCTCCTTAGCCAGCCCCAGCATATTATACGTGCCCAGGGCACCTACTTTTAGCGTCTGTATGGGCAGGTCAAGGTAGTCGATAGGGGATGCCGGGCTTGCGAGGTGGAAAATGTAGTCGATCCGATCCCCGAAATAGATCGGTTTGGTGACATCGTGTTTGAGGTATGTGAACTTGTCCGAATCGATGTGCTCTATATTCTTTGCACTGCCGGTTACCAGGTTATCTATGCAGATGACCTCATGCCCTTTATCGAGCAGGAGGTCACAGAGGTGTGAACCTAAGAAGCCTGCTCCGCCTGTTACTATTGTTTTCATGGTAATCATTGTGTATTTCAAGATTTCGGGACCGGTCTTTTCACTTTCCTTTCTCATGTCCTAATCGCCAACTGTTAGTACATATTAAGTTGATCTTTAGCAAACCCTTTTCAACAAGTTGGGACAACTCCAGACCCATTGTTTTTGCATCATTTTTGCATCATTTTTGCATCATTACGTTCATTTGAACACGTACTTCAAATCCCTTTTTCCCTTACCAATGCGCTTAAGTATGTCCTTTCCTTCAAGCAAATTCAGATCTCTTGTTGCCGTAACCCTCGAAATATCAAACAACACTTGATATTCCTTATTTGTTATACTGCCTTTTTCTTCAACATATAATACTGCTTTTATCTGTCGTTCATTCAAATTCATTTCCCTTAAACTTTCTTTTGTTATCATTTTCCTTAACGTCACCACCAGACTTCCGGAAAGCTCCTCAAAAATGGGCTCAGGCAAACCATGAGCCACACATGCATCTATGATCCTATTGGTTCCCGTTCCCCAATGTTCAATGAACTTGATCAAGAACAAACACTTTCCGATCAAAGGATTTCTGAGGATGGACCTGTGACTCTGTTTAAGGTCATCCACTGTCAATGGCTCTGGAAGATACCCACATCCCCAGATCTCGATCCTATCATCAAATATCCGCACCTGAACATTCGCATATTCCTCATAATCCCTGTGACAGATCGCATTTGTAACAGCTTCCCGTATAGCATCAATCGGATACTCCCACGTCTCGACCCGCTCCAACCCAACTATTTTTGCATGCAATTTAATATGCTCCTTCACAAATTCAACTGCATCCTCCCTCTGGTCGATCAAATTCCCACCAAAAACCTTCATATCTATGAATTCCAGCGGTTTAGTCCCCTTAAATCTTGCACACCTTATTTCCGAATGTCCAAAAAACCTCTGTGGATCCCTGCCAAACAACAAAATAGCAGCATTCGTTGGAATCCCATCTCTCAACAGATCCAATTTTTCCAGGGATTCCCTCACAGAAGTATCCGGATCCAGTTCAAGTCTTCGTTCATATTTTGCCCCCTTTAAAAACCACCTTAGCTTTTCCTCATCAATATCTCCCAGATCAGCGCCTGTACATGGCCGTGTGTCCCAGTAAACCTTTGACGTATTAAGAGCAAAATTCCTTATCCCCTCATATCCAAGTTTCTGGTTCGATTTCCCAACCCGTATAAATGCTCTTCCAAAAGCAAAAACAGGTTTTTGCACAAACTCGGCAACATCCACAATGATAACCCACTTTTCATACATATTCTCTATGTGAATTGAGGGATAAATCACAGGATCTACATTCTGTTTGATCTGGTTTGCCAGAACTTCGATCGTATTTTTACCGGTATCAACTCCAATGATCTCACAGTTATCACCCACGCCAATGAAAATTATCCCGCCATTCTTGTTCGAGAATGCAGAGATCGTCTCAACAACATCCCTCCACTCAGCAAGTGAAGTCTTAAATTCGGTGGTTTCAGATTCCCCGGCTTTAATGGTCTCCACTATATTCATTAAGGCATCCTCATATATAATTTCTCAAAATACCCCAGAGTCTCCCTCAACCCTTCCCCCAACCCAACCTTCGGCTCCCACCCCAGCACATCCTTAGCCCTCCCAATATCCGGCCTCCTGACCTTCGGATCATCCACAGGCAGCTCCTCAAACACAACCCGCGAACCGCTCCCAATGATCTCAATAACCCTCTCAGCAAACTCCAGTACACTCATCTCATCCGGATTCCCGACATTCACAGGCTCCACATGATCCGACATCATCAGCCGATATATCCCATCAATAAGATCCGATACATAACAGAACGACCGAGTCTGCTTACCATCACCATACACCGTAATATCCTCCCCGCGCAGCGCCTGGTTAATAAAATTCGGAACCACGCGCCCATCATCCGCCCGCATCCTGGGCCCGTATGTATTGAAGATGCGCACGATCCGCGTATCCATATTGTGATAGCGGTGATACGCCATCGTAATAGCCTCAGCATACCGCTTCGCCTCATCATACACACCCCGCGGGCCAATAGGATTCACATTGCCCCAATAGGACTCTGGCTGTGGGTTCACAAGCGGGTCGCCGTAGACCTCGGAGGTGGATGCCAGTAAAAAGCGCGCACCCTGTTCTTTGGCAAGACCGAGCATGTTGTAGGTGCCAAGTGCCCCGACCTTCAGTGTCTGGATAGGGAGGTCAAGGTAATCGATGGGGGATGCCGGGGATGCGAGGTGGAATATGTAGTCTATCTTGTCCCCGAAATATATCGGTTTTGTAATATCGTGTTTGAGGTATGTGAACTTGTCCGAATCGATGTGCTCGATATTCCTTGCACTGCCGGTTACCAGGTTGTCTATGCAGATGACCTCATGCCCTTTATCGAGCAAAAGGTCACAGAGGTGTGAACCTAAGAAGCCTGCGCCGCCTGTTACTATTGTTTTCATATTATTTCACAGCTTAAAACATCCTCAAAGTATTTTATGATTTCTTCTATGACTGAAACATAGAAGTTTCTATGAACTGGTCGAAAGATGTTTTCAAATCCATCTATGAAAACGACAATTATACCAACCATGTGGATTCATACAGCCTGGGTCCAAAGGGCAGAGAATGCAAGAATACAGCATAGACCATGAATACGAGTCCAGCCCCGCCCCCCTGTTGTCACACCACTACACTTTCCAGCCGTTCCAGCATCTGCACTTTACCCTGCCACCGCCGCCCGGCCGGGCGGCAGTGTGGCCGCCAGCCATGTGGGTGCGACGGAGTGTGGAACCGCAGATGAACGCGGATAAACGCAGATATTGTAGCTAGAATTTGATTATATTTCAATTTATGCCACACAATTAAAATTAAAACCCATAATTGCCATTATCTGCGTGCCTGTAATATCGCGGATCGATCTCAACCACAACCTTTTCAGTCTCATCATCTATTCCTACCTCATCGGCACCCATCCCGCGCCACATGAGATGGATTCCCACCTCTGCAAACGCCATATCCACAAACTCCCGCACAGAATGCATTTTACCCGTCGCTATCACAAAATCCTCAGGCTCATCCTGCTGGAGCATGAGCCACATCGCCTCCACATAATCCCCAGTCCCGCTGGGCATCCAGGTTGCCGAGGTAGAGTTTTTCCTGCAACCCCTTCTTGATCCTTGCCACAGCCATCGTGATCTTCCTCGTCACAAAAGTCTCGCCGCGGATAGGGGATTCATGGTTGAACAGGATGCCGTTGCAGGCGAACATGCCGTAGGCCTCGCGGTAGTTCACGGTGACCCAGTAGGCGTATAACTTGGCTGCCCCATATGGGCTTCTCGGGTAGAAGGGCGTGGTCTCGCTTTGCGGGATCTCCTGGACCTTGCCATAGAGTTCGCTGGTCGAAGCCTGGTAGAACTTTGTTTTCTTTTCCAGGCCGAGGATGCGTATGGCCTCTAAGAGGCGCAGGGTTCCGACTGCATCGGAATTTGCAGTGTACTCGGGCGTATCGAAGGAGACCTGCACATGGCTCTGGGCGGCGAGGTTGTATATCTCGTCAGGATGCGTTTCCTGGATGATCCTGATCAGGTTCGTGGAGTCTGTAAGGTCGCCATAGTGCATGAAGAAATTCACGTTCCTCTCGTGAGGGTCCCTATACAGGTGGTCTATGCGCTCGGTGTTGAACGAGGACGATCTTCGCTTGATGCCGTGTACGATGTATCCTTTATTTAGCAGGAACTCGGCAAGGTATGCGCCGTCCTGACCTGTGATTCCGGTTATTAGGGCTGTTTTGGTCATGGTTGTTACCTTTGATATTTGGTTTTGTAGAGACAATCATTTTTCATGTTGGTACAATAAAACTTACCGCAGATGAACGCGGATACGCCACCTGAAAATCTGTGTTCATCTGCGGTTTTCTTTATCGGCCAACATGAATTATAACGGTCTCGGTTTGAACAAGTTTTTATCAATAAACTTTATTTTCAGTTATTATCGGTATAAGCTGGGTAGAACAATCTTTGTCTGTGTCTGGCTGGTTTTTCATATTCCAAGCCAGTTTTCAATCTTCAATTCTTCTATCCTTTCAAAATGGTTTGTGTTATTTGTAACAAGGATACAATTATTTACAGAAGCAATACTGGCTATCAAAATATCAAAATCTTCAATAATCCT
>JAUWRA010000037.1 GCA_030610815.1 Methanosarcinales archaeon | reverse complement strand
TATGTCTGTATTGCCCTCTTTCCTGGGGCTGCCCATAAGTGCTAGTATTTTCATTTGTTCACATCTCCGGTTGGTGCTTATCAATACTCGATATTGCTATTGACTATTTTATCATTACAAAAAAAACAAATACGTCTTATTTTGCCTTTTTTATCTCTGAAGATAGCATTTCAATTATTTCCTCATCTTCCTCCATTTCCTTTGCCTTTTCAAGAGCAATTTTAAGTTGGGTTTGGCTGTCTTTCTTTTTACCCAATTTTAAATATAGGCGGCCCAGATCAAAATCAGGCTCAAAATCTTCTGGGAACTTTTCGATTACGTCCTTGTAAACTTGTTCAGCAGCCTCATAGGATTCTTGCATTTCAAATTGTTTTCCCATATCCAGCATATCAAACATATCGTACTCAACCATATTATCCATAAGACCACTGAAAAGGTTTTCAATTATTGATTGGTCCAATTCGTTATTTTTTAATTTTTCTACAAGGTCGCCCATATCCTCTTGTGTAAGTATACCTTTGTTGATCAATGCTAAATATAACAACGTTACAGGCATCTCTAAATGCGAGGTATCTTCATCCTCTTCAATCATGCCAAAGTTTCTTGATAAAAAACTCGAAACTGCTATATTTACAAAATCAGAAAATGAAGCAAAATCGCCATCTTCAACAAGATCGGTTATTTCCCTGTGCAAATAGGGTGATACGCGTATCTTTTCAGTGATCATTGATTTTCCCATAATATCATCAACCTTTTAATTTATTTCTCCATCATTTGCTTTTGAAAACGCCTTTTCAACAGTATATCACAATACACATCCATCACATCATCTTTATTGATAGCTACTGCTGTTTGTAGCTCATCATCATTCATTTCTTCGAATTCAATCCCAAGTTCTTCAAGTGCATCATATAACATCGTATCTACTTTTGATTCAGGAAGACCGGTCAGGCAGATAACTTTCCTGAGTACTTCCAGATACGGGACATCTGGCTGGACATTTAATTCAAAAACAACTTCTGCCGCCCGAAGAACTTGTTCTTCTTCAGATGGTAAATGCCGGATATGCATCTTTAATTTATCCAGAACCGCATTTTTTCCCAATTTCTTTTTGAGTTTTTTATACTTGAAAACCAGGTCATTAATGCGATTTACTTTACTTTCAGTCAGTTGCTTGAGTCTGCCTCGAAGCTGCATATCAATAAAACGAATCTTGTGTTACTTAAATTTAGCTGTTTTATCTGATTCCTGATAGAAAAATGCCCTTGCTCCTTCGTATATTGCCCCTCATTATCTTATGTCTCATATCTCAATGATCTGCAGGTCATATCCGATCTCCACAGAACACCCGCAGGCTTCTGCCAGCACCTTAACCATCCCAGCCTCGAACCCCCTGGTCTGGGGATACAGGTGGGTAAGTACAATCCGCCCTATTGAAATTTCCTTAATTATTTCTGCCAGTGTGCCAGGGGTGGTGTGGTTGGTCACTTCAAAAGTGTCAGGGAACGAACACTCATGGATGAGCAGGTCAATGCCCTCTGACGCTTTTATTAAATCATCTACAGGTTCTGTATCGCCTGAATACAGCATGGTCTTCCCCCCTGATGTTACCTTGAACCCCAGCGAAGGCAGGGCATGGACCGTGTGTATACATTCCACTTCCAGCCCCTCAACCCCTACCACCTGACCGGAGTCAAGTTCCGTTATCCTGATATCTACCTTGTCCTGCATGTACGAATATGCTGCCATCATGTTGTCCAGCCACTGCCCGGTACCCACAGGACCCCACAAGTTCAATTCAGTTGTGTCACACAACCAGTTTGCTTTGACCAGTGCCAGCAGGTCGCCGCAATGGTCCAGATGCAGGTGGGAAAGGAATACATTGGTGATATCGGTATGCCTGTATTTGCTCTGGAAAATTCTCTGCAGTACACCGCAGCCACAATCAAAAAGTACAGGACTATATTCATTATCACTTCCTGCATCCACTATCAGCCCGGACTGCACCCTGTCCTTTTGTGGTATAGCAACACCGGTTCCAAGCAGAATAATTCTCATTTACTACCTCTCAGGTCAGGGTGGTTGCTATCTGCTCCACTGTATCCACGAGCAGGTCAACTTCTTCGGCCAGGTTGTATGCACCAAAGGAAGCCCTGATGGTCCCATCAACCTTGAGCAACTTGACGCTGGGTATGGCGCAGTGATAGCCGCTGCGCACGCAGATCTTGCGGGTCTCATCCAGTATCATGGCTACATCGTGGGGATTTAAGCCCACTACATTGAAAGGTACCACAGCAGCCCTGTCCTGTGGTCCGTACACCTCCACCTTATCAATCTCCGAGAGCCGTTTGGCAGCGTCCCTGCCCAGAGCCTCTTCATGCCGCTGGATATCTTCAACGCCCAGTCCCGTCACGTATTCCACACTCCTGCCCAGTCCTATAACGCCCGGGATATTTGGCGTACCATACTCGAACCGCCCGGGTGCATCCTCCAGTTTATAATCGTCCCCGGTCATGGCATAAATTGTGCCGCCGCCAAGGTATACAGGCTTGATGGAATCGGTGTCTTTCAAATACAGCACTCCTGTACCCTGGGGTCCGAGCATTCCTTTATGACCGGACACTGCCATGAAGTCGCAATCGATCTTCTTCACGTCAAAAGGCATGTGGCCCACGCTCTGTGCGGCATCTACCAGTGACATGCAGCCATTGCGGTGAGCGATCTTTGTTATTTCTTCCACATCCATAACAGAGCCAAATACGTTAGATACATGAGTGATAGCTACCAGTTTTGTATGTTCAGTAATGGCACTGTCAATATCCCCGGGATCAACTGTTCCGTCAGGATTTGGAGTAACTGCTGTTACTTCCACGCCTTTTTCTTTTAATCTGATCCAGGGCAGCAAATTGGAATGATGCTCCACATGGGTGGTTACCACATGGTCGCCGGCCTTCCAGTCCAGTCCCAGCGCCACCATATTGATACTCTCGGTGGTGTTGCGGGTGAATATGGTATGTTCGTATTCCCCGCCAATGAATCCGGCAACGGCTTCCCTGGCATCCTCGTAATGGTTGGTGGTCTCCCTGGCAAGCCTGTGTGCGCCGCGCCCGTGGTTGGCTGCATACTTGTAGAAATAGTCGCACATGGCTTCCACAACCTGGCGCGGTGTCTGGGTGGTGGCTGCACTGTCAAGGTATACATATTTCTCAAGTACAGGGAAGTCCTTGCGTATGTCTGTGGGATTGAACATTGTTGGTTGTATTGGCTTTCATTAGAAATATATTTGTTGAATGTGGTTGCTCAATGAAATACAGAATTGATAAAAGACCGGATGTTAAAGAACAGGAGCTGCCGGCGGTTCTAACAGGATGTGCCTGTATCACCGAACACGCTCAAAGAGCTCATCGATCTTGCAGGATATTCGGCACTGTCCTGAAACAGTTTATTATGCGTTTTAATCTTCCACACTATCAAAAATTGAATAGTTATTTGGAGACGCAGTAAGTAACGATATATTTAATAGTAATGTATTTTTATTTAAACTGGTTTTCGAAGATGAAAACAGTATAAAAAAAGCAAAGTGGAACAGTAGGAGGAAAAAGAACAATGGAAACATTACAAGAGAGGTTGGGCGAGGAAAATTACCAGAAACTTATCAAGATAGATAATCCCAAACTCCATCAATTTATTGCTACATATATTGAGCTTTGCAATCCCGATAAAATATTTATCTGTACAGATTCGCGTGAGGATTTAGAGTACATCAAGCAAGAGTCAATAAAAGCAGGCGAAGAAGAAGAACTTGCTGTAGAAGGGCATACAGTCCATTTTGACGGCTATTACGACCAGGCAAGAGATAAAGACAATTCAAAGTACCTTTTACCGCCTGGTGTTGAGTTGGGATCAAATATTAATGCGATGGGCCGGGAGGAAGGGCTCAAAGAAATCCAACCGATTCTGAAAGACATTATGCAGGGACACCAGTTGTACGTGCGGTTCTTCTGCCTGGGACCGCTCAATTCACAATTCTCAATACCAGCAGTTCAACTTACCGATTCCGGTTATGTCGCACACTCAGAGGACCTGTTGTACAGGCAGGGATACGAAGAGTTCGCAAGATTGGGGCAATCTGCACGGTTTTTGAAGTTTGTACATTCCGCAGGAGAGTTGAGCGAAAGGAAGACCTCCACGAACATTGGTGAACGCCGGGTTTATATTGATCTTGAAGACGAGACAGTGTTTAGCCTGAATACACAGTACGGCGGTAATACAATAGGGCTTAAGAAGTTAGCAATGCGTCCTGCGATAAACAGAGCCTCAAAAGAAGGCTGGCTGACCGAGCACATGTTCATTTTAGGTGTGCATGGACCTTCCGCACGGGTAACTTATTTTACAGGCGCATTTCCTTCGCTCTGTGGTAAGACATCTACATCCATGCTGCCCGGAGAATCTATTGTCGGTGATGATATCGCCTACCTCCGGAATATAGATGGCGTAATACGCGCGGTCAATCCTGAGAATGGCATGTTTGGGATAATACAGGGCGTTAACTCAGTAGACGATCCACTGATCTGGAAGGCGCTCCACAGCCCGGGTGAGGTAATATTCTCTAATGTGCTGGTCACAGAGGAGAAAGGCGTTCACTGGATAGATAAAGATGCAGAGGAGCCGGAAAAGGGTTTCCATCATTCAGGGGAATGGACACCTGGAAAGAAAGACGAACATGGTAATATTTTGACGCCTTCACATCCGAATGCCAGATTCACGCTTGACCTGCAACTATTAGAGAATGTGGATCCAAAACTCAGTGATCCTGAAGGTGTGTTGGTAGGTGGGATACTATATGGCGGACGGGATTCGGACACAAAAGTACCTGTCGAGGAATCCTTTGATTGGGTGCATGGTGTGATCACCATGGGCGCCGCACTGGAATCAGAGACTACCGCTGCTACACTGGGAAAAGAAGGTGTTAGAAAGTTCAATCCTATGTCAAACCTGGATTTCCTTTCGATTCCTATTGGAAGATACATAGAAAGTCATCTGGATTTTGGTGCTAAATTGACTGATCCACCATCTATATACTCTGTCAATTACTTCCTGAGAGATGCAGAAGGGAATTTCACAAATGATAAAACAGATAAGGCGGTCTGGCTTAAATGGATGGAACTGCGTTCACATCACGAAGTTGATGCGATAAAAACGCCTACCGGATCCATACCAAAATATGAAGACCTTAACAGGCTGTTTGGGGAAGTGCTTTCTAAAGACTATCCAAAAGAGGATTATATTAACCAGTTCTCTGTGCGTGTAACTGAAAATCTTGCAAAGATCGAGCGAGTGGAGGAGTTCTACAAGACAAAAGTGGCTGATACACCACAGATATTGTTTGAGGTGCTGGAGGAGCAAAGGCAGAGATTGATCGCAGCACAAAAGGAATATGGGGATTATATATCGCCATTATAGTGAACCAGTAGAATATTGCGGCAGGAGTTCCCTGAACTAAAAAAAATTGTGTGAAAAAAGTCTCAGGGGACCAAGCTGCTATCATGGAAGTGTTGGGCATGGCTGGGAAGTTGTTGAGAAATATATCGCCGGACAAGATCGAAAATCGTGATGCGGAGTATTATAAACAGGCCCTGGACTTAAGTCCTGGGTATAGGTGACTCTTTAATTTTGGCACATATAAACATTAACAGGATAATAAGTCCTGCGCAAAATTTAATCTCGAGCCTTCTCGGTTTATGAGAACAATTCCAAAAGCTGCGTCTTAATTTCCTTAATTTTTTCTTCTTTCAATTGTGCAACAATTTTTCTAATAATTTTTTTTTCGACTGCGTATATGGAATCAACTCTCACATAGCTAGGTTCTATATCGATAGAACCTTCTGCCAAATCATCTGTTATTATCTTTGATTCCCATGCACTACCTCTACTTCTAGAGGTGACCCTTAAAACGACAACATCAATGGCGGTTTCATTATATTTTGAACTGCTGATCACCAGAGCAGGTCTGTACTTAGTTTCTTTCAAATTGCTATAGGAAAAATCTACAAGTACTATACTTCCCTGTTTTACCGGCATTTATTGTTCCCTGGCGATTTTATTAACTGAGTACTTCTTCCACGCCTTATCATCATTCTCCCAATCGATTTTCTTGGCTGTTATATCGATTTTTTGAAGAACGACTTTACCAGTTTCAATAGTAATGTCTAAATAATCCCCTATGTTAATATCCAATTGCTCCCGGATAGACTTAGGAAGGGTTAATAGCCCTTTTGATGATACTTTTACTAATTCGCTCATTTCTTAGATGTTAAGATTCTAAGATATTAAACCTTTTGTACCTTTTCAAATCGGTTTAAATCAAAAAACGAATGAACTCTATGAACCTCATGCACCTAAACTGATGCTTCGGTGATTTCAGCCCGAGGTCCGTGACTTTTCGGGAGGCTGACATGGCGTACATGGAATTCGGGATGGTCGCGTAGTCAAAAGGTTTTTATGGGGTGGAGTTGGTACATAATAATTAAGTGACTCTAAAATATGGGTGAATCATGACTGAAGAAATCAACAGAGCATCCAACTTGCATATACTACCAAATTTTCATTCCAATACACACTTTCTAGCACAAGAAGATATGGAAGAAATATATGATGAGACATTCTGGGCTCGTCAACGCGAATTGCTTAAAGAAAAGGATAAGTTTGTAAGCATTGATGAGTTATGAAATACGTCTTCATCCAAAAGCTGCAAGTTTTCTCAATAGGTGCAATCAAGCAACTAAAGAGCAATTAAAATCCAAAATAAGAGTATTGGAGAATCATCCGAAACTCAAACGATCTGGTGCTGATATTAAGAAAATCAGAGATGCTAACCCAGAAGCATATAGGTTGAGGATAGGCGATTACAGAGTGATTTATGTTATCGAAGAGGGCATCGTTTGGATTACAGAAATAATGCATCGACAAAAAGGCTATCGTTAGCATTAATTTTTCTGCTATTGTACTCACATGTTCCACGCACCTCAGCTACGCTTACACATGTATGCGACCTTAAGCCCGCAGATGCCCCCAAATTCTATTCGGGGTGGCGCGGACGGGGCTTCAACTAATCATTCCTCCAAACCCTTATCCCCCCTACACCCCAATATACCCCTATGCTCTCAATCGGAGTCATTACCCGCGGCAAGTACGGCAGGCGGCTGCTGGACACTATCACCCACCGCACAGAATTCACGGTCTCATCCGCAGACATACCCCCCACCCTGCCCGACTTCATCGACGACCCCGCACCCTTCGTGGACAACCTTGACCTTGACCCCGGCGTCCTGTCCTCAGACCTTCTCATCACCTACAGCCTGAATCCCGACATCACACCCGAGATCGTCAAACGTGCCGCCAGTGCGGGAGCAAAGGCCATAATCATACCAGGGGGCTGGGCCAGTGCCGGTGACCCAAAGCAAATGAAGGAGATATCCGCACAGTACGGCACCAGGATACTGGTAGAGGACATCTGCTGCGGGATAGGCGGTGATACCGACTCTACCAATCCTACCGACTCTACCAACTCTACTAATCCTACAAACCCTGTCATCAACGAATTTGCATCCGTGCTGGGCCGCCCCAGGTTGGAAGTGCAGCTCGGGGACGGGGAAATAAGCGATGTAAAGGTGCTCTGCGGTGCTCCCTGCGGTTCAACATGGTGGATGGCAAAACACCTAAAAGGCGTCCCGGTCTCAGAAGCACCCGCCTGGGCTGGCCTGCTGGTGCAGCAGTACCCCTGCCGGGCTGTCCGGGGAATGACCGGGGGGATACACCACTCAGCAGAACTGCACAAACGTGCAATGGAAGCAGCAATAAAGAAGTACTATGGCGATAATGATTAGTGTATGGGAGAAAATGATTCAATATATGAAGAATCTTTAAAAGTACACGAACTGCATCGCGGTGTACTTGAAGTAGCCAGTAAAGTGTCACTGGATGATATGCATGACCTGAGCATCGATTATACTCCAGGCGTAGCTGAACCCTGCAGGGTCATCCGGGCAGACCCGGATGAGGTTTATAAATATACCAGTAAAGGCAATTTTGTTGCAGTGGTCACAGACGGCTCTGCTGTACTGGGGCTGGGAGACATCGGGGCAGCAGCAGCCATGCCTGTAATGGAAGGTAAGTCCATTTTGTTCAAACATCTGGGCGGCATTGATGCTTTCCCCATATGCCTGGACACGAAAGATACCGAAGAGATCATAAAAACCGTAAAGCACATAGCTCCAACCTTTGGGGGCATCAACCTGGAGGATATCAGTGCACCCCGTTGTTTCGAGATCGAAGAGAGGTTGCGGCAGGAACTGGACATTCCAGTATTCCATGACGACCAGCACGGCACTGCGGTTGTGGTCTATGCCGGACTGATCAATGCACTGAAAATTGTGGGTAAGGATATCAGTAATATCAGGGTAGTAATTAGTGGAGCCGGTGCAGCAGGTGCCGCAATTACGCTTATGCTCATACGGGCAGGTGTACGTGACCTGGTGATATGTGACAGCAGGGGCATACTTTCCCAGTCACGCAGGGATGGTATGAACTCTGTGAAATTCATGCTGGCTGGCCTGACCAATATCAGGGGGTTGATGGGCGGACTTAAAATCGCTATGCAAGATGCCGACGTGTTTATCGGTGTATCTGTAAGTGGAATTGTTTCTAAGGATATGGTGCGCAGTATGGCTGCAGACCCTATCGTGTTCGCAATGGCAAACCCGGTTCCTGAGATCATGCCAGAGGATGCATTGGATGCCGGTGCCAGGGTGGTGGCCACAGGCCGTTCGGATTATCCCAACCAGGTGAACAACGTGCTGGGGTTCCCTGGCATCTTCAGGGGTGCGCTGGATACAAGGGCCACAGATATCAATATCGAGATGAAGATGGCTGCCGCCAGGGCACTGGCAGGTATTATTGAAGATGAAAAACTGGATGATAAGCACATCCTGCCCGGACCGCTTGATAAACGAGTAGTACCTATTATTGCGGCGGCAGTGGCTGAGGCATCAGTGCTGAGCGGGGCTGCAAGAGTTACACCACATCCCGACGAAGTGGCCATGCATGCCAGGGAGATGGTGCAGCACAGTAAATTGCACAAAATATAAATTGATTCAATATCCGGCAGTGCACGGCTGTTTTTGTTGATGGCAGCAGATAAACATCAGCAGCATCAAAACATATAAACTTTATAGACTATATAGGATATAAAAAATCGGGATAATATTATTTTCGATCAGGAGGATTCAAATTGACAAAAATTACAGTCGTAGGTGCCGGATTTGTGGGCGCCACCACAGTCCAGCGTATCGCAGAGAAGGAACTGGGCGATGTGGTGATGACAGACATTATCGAGGGCATGCCCCAGGGTAAGGCACTGGACCTGATGGAATCAGCACCAATTGTTGGTTTTGATGTGAATGTGGTAGGGACCAATGATTACAAGGATATGCAGGATTCCGACATTGTTGTAATAACAGCCGGAATTGCCAGAAAGCCGGGAATGAGCAGGGACGATCTTGTAAAGACCAACAGTAATATAGTAAGCGAGGTCAGCGAGAACATCAAGAAATATGCACCCGACTCCATTGTTATTGTAGTTACTAATCCTCTTGATATAATGACCCATGTAGCCCTCATGAAGACGGGTTTCCACCCCGGCAGAGTGATCGGCATGAGCGGGGTACTGGACTCTGCCAGGTTCGCCACCTTTGTGGCTATGGAACTGGGCTGTTCTGTCAGGAATGTTGATGCCATGGTACTTGGCGGACACGGGGACTTAATGGTACCACTGCCAAGACACACTACAGTGTCAGGCATACCCATCACTGAACTTATGGACGAAGCTGCCATTGACAGGCTGGTGCAACGTACCATCAGCGGTGGTGCCGAGATCGTAGAACTGCTAAAGACCGGCAGTGCATTCTATGCGCCCTCCGTAGCCATCACTTTAATGGTGGAATCCATTGTACGGGACCAGAAACGCATCCTGCCTGTCGCAGCCTATATGTACGGGCAGTATGGCTATGAAGAAATATACCTGGGCGTGCCTGTGAAACTGGGACGGATGGGTGTGGAAGCGGTAATAGAATTAGACCTTACTGAACCTGAACAGGAAATGCTGGCCCGGTCGGCAGAGGCTGTGAAAGAAGCTATTTCAACACTGGATTTATGAATGCATTGAAAAGCCAGGTAGTGGCAGATACTGTAGAAGAGATGATCAAGCAGGCAGAGACCAGACTGCCTCTTGATGTGATCGAGGCATTGGTTGGTGCCAGGGATGTAGAAACCGATAAAACTGCCACAGCCCAGCTCGATGCCATCCTGGAGAACATATCTATTGCAGATGACAGGGCCATACCAATGTGCCAGGATACTGGAATCCTGGTGTTCTTTGTCGAGATTGGCAGGGACGCCTGCATTGGTTTTGACCTGGATGGTGCCATCCACCAGGGTGTGAAGCAGGCGACAAACAGTGTGCCCTTGCGTCCCAATGCAGTTGAGCCCCTGACCAGGCTAAACTCAGGTGACAATACCGGGGATGGCCTGCCTGATATCAATTATTCCTTTAAGGACGGCAAAGCTATCACAATCACAGTGGCCCCGAAAGGTGCGGGGTCAGAGAATATGAGTGCCTTCAGGATGTTAAAGCCATCACAAGTGGGTAGTGTCAAGGATTTCGTTGTCGAGACCGTGCAGAAGGCCGGGGGTATGCCATGCCCTCCCATCATAGTGGGTGTGGGTATTGGCGGCAGTTTCGACAAGTCTGCAAGGCTGGCAAAGCGCTCGTTACTGCGGAGCCTGGGAGATATGGATGAGTATGAACTGGAACTGCTGGAAGCAATCAATTCACTGGGTATCGGTCCAATGGGACTTGGCGGCAGGACCACTGCACTGGCTGTGTATGTGGAGAAAGCTCACTGCCATACAGCATCGCTGCCTGTGGCCGTGAATATCCAGTGCTGGGCCAACCGGCATGCATCAGTGACCCTGGATGCAGGACCTGACCTGGCTCATGTGACCGAACAGCAAATAACCAATCACTACCCGACTGAACAGTACATGACCAAGCATCACCTGACTGAACAGCATAAGACCAGGCATCACCCGATCGAACAGCACATGACCAGGCAGGACGTGCCCCATCACCTGACCACACCCCTTAGCCGGGATGATATTATGGAATTGCAGGCAGGGGACATAGTTTACCTGTCAGGCACCATATATACGGCAAGGGATGAAGCACACTTGCGGATCCTGGAACTGACTGACGAGGGTAAGCCGCTGCCATTTGACCTGGAAGGTGCTGCCCTTTATCACTGCGGGCCGCTGATGCAGAAAGACAAAGGTGGCTGGAGGACAGTTGCAGCAGGACCCACTACCAGTGCCAGGATGACTGACATGACGCCCCTGGTGCTTGATAATTACAATGTAAGGGCCATCATTGGTAAAGGTGGCATGAAAAACATTGCACCGGTCCTGGGGGACAGGTGCGTGTACTTGGCATATACGGGTGGATGTGCGGCTCTGGCTGTGGATATGATAAAGGATGTCAGGGACGTGCACTGGCTGGATCTGGGGATGCCGGAGGCTGTGTGGGTGCTGGATGTTGAGAATTTCGGGCCGCTTGTTGTGGGAGTGGATGCAAAGGGCAGGGACCTCTATGAAGAGGTACATGTCCTGGATTTGAAATGAAACGGTTAACGATCTATTGGCACCCTCCAATTAGTTATATGCGAAAATAGTCACCGTTATAGCCCGGACAAGATGTAACGCGGCCTGTATAGCGATTTTTCAGGTGTAATAGTATATCATACCCGATGCTCAGGTGATGTAATTATCGTTTCTGAGGGACGGTGGTAGATGGTGACCTTGAGGAGGTCGCCAGGATGCAATTCCCTGTTGCTTTTCGCTATCCTGAAATCACCCGTATCCCCTGGGTCCCAGATATTATCATGGCTCTGGTTCGTTGGAGTCCCCCAAAGCACACCTCCAAGAGCGCCATAGAAACCAGTGGTGCCCCCCACCACAGGAAGGTCCGCCAGACTATTATCCAGCGTTACCCCGTTCACACTAATAAAAATACTGATCTCTGACACATCGAAAGAACCCCCGCCCCTGTGTACCAGCACCACTTCCTGGTGGTTGGACAGATCCACACTCTCAATGTCAATATTCGCGATCACCGGTTGCTCCAGCTCGTAGATATTGACCGCAGCATAAGCAATGGCTGAAGCCGCCACTACTAATGCCGTGATCAGAATAACTCCTATTACTTGCGACATTCCACTGTCATTGCTAATACTCTTGTAAGTCATTCATGTTCCCACACAAATTCTCTTTCTGGTCCTAATCCCTGATCCTGTTGATCAACAGCAATCCCCCAATAATAACAATAAATATCAGGACCGAAGCAACATACCTCCTCAATGTCCTGCTATTCCACACTATTGTATCATCATCGGAAACAACCGTTTCGAACCTTATCAGGCGGTCCACGTCCAGATGCACTGACTGTTCCAGTGTATTCCTCCCGTTAAAAACTCTAACCGTATAATTGATTTTTGGTTTTAATCTGGTAAAGATATACATGATATCCCCGAACCCACCTGACACAATTTCAGAACCCTGTATCACCTCCACATCAGATTCACTGTTAACACTGACCCATAGATCAGCATAATCCTTAACCGGAATTGCCTCCCCGTCAGAATATCTCAGTTGAGCAGGTATATCCAGAATGGAAAGCAAGGTCGGTGCCAGATCCTCCTGCCCGTACCTTCCCTGATCCGTGCCAGGAGCCACATTGGGAGAGATGATCAATAGCGGTACAGTAACAGCTTCACTTGAATAGTAATCCTCTGACGCATGCCCGCCCCTGGAAGATTCCGGAGTCTTGAAAGCCATACCATGGTCGGCAGTGATGACAAGTGCAGTATTACTATCCCGGACAGCACTGTACAAAGGTTCCAGCTTGTTATCCACACCCTCAATAGAGCCAATATACCCATCCACACCCCTGTAGTGCCCGGCGCTGTCCACCACCCCCACGTTAATGGTGAGGATATACCTCATATCAGGATGCTGCCGGGCCATAAGTGTTACAATATCCCTTGAAGCATCCAGTTCCCAGTCCGAATATGCAACATAGCTATCCAGCCCATCGGTCCCTTCTAAATATCCAGGCAGTTCCTGTTTCTGGAATTCAAGTTCCCTGACAATATCCTTGGGCACACCCGCGTTATTTACCTGCACCTGGAGAGATGGAGTTGATATTGAATTGGATGGGCTGTAGAGGATAATATCCTGTTCATTACACATTCCGGAAAAATCACCCATGTGCATGATGGCAATACAAAGGAAGCCTTCGTCTTTGAGCACATCATAGATGGTAGCATCATCAAGTTCTACCGTTTCCGGTTCTGCTCCTGAAAAACCGGTGATGATAACCAAATGGGCAGGTTCGGTACTGGGAGTCGGGACGATGATCTGGGGCAGCAGTATCCCGTCACTGATCATATTCTTAAAAACAGGCATATCAGCGGATTCTACCGGATCACCATTGAGTGCCAGCGGGGTACTTCCCGGAGTAACATATGCTGACCCCATGCCATCAACGATCAGCAGGACAATATTCTGCGGCGGGTTGGTCTCCCCCACCTCGATAGTGGTCTGGGCCCCGGTTAATGGTATGGAAAATGATACCCAGAGAATAAAAAATGCTAACAGCCCGTACCGATATACTCCTGACCCTGATACCATTTTCATCACTAAGAGAACCGGAGTGCTTCCATCAACTTTGACATGTCAACGATCTTGTCATTTTCACCTATGATATGTGAAACCACAAGATACCGGTCGTGAGGATAGGCTATCAATTCGCCCATCAGGGTATCATCAACCATATATGTCCCTTTCATGGCTGGTGCCTGATTGAATTTAGTCTCTGATAATTCCCAGGTAATACCGCCCTGTTCATCTGAAAAATTGCAAGGGGTGACGGCATATCCTGCCATCTGTTTAGTTCTTTTATCAACAACTATGATGGTCGCCCTGTGATTACCTGGTTTTTTGAAGATCATGGTAACCATCCCATCTTTACTATAGTTATTTGAATGCTCCCAAGTACCTGGCAGTTCATCCGGAATGATGGATCTCATTTCAGTGCTGTTCCTGACAGGAGGCAGCGTATCAGAAATATCAACATTGGGCTGCAGGTCAGCCGGTGGTGCTAAACAATCAGTATCATTGTCCGAACAACCTGAAAATGCAATGGTAAAAAGGAATAGGACTAAAGACAGTGGAATAGCATATGTTCGTAAACCAGTTCGATTTATCATCAGGAAGCCTTCTATTTTATTTGTGGATTTTTCTGGTTCAATTTTAGTAAAAGGTTCTGTTATAAGATCTACCCTTTTGCTACCCCAATGGGTTTAACCCTGACCACCTTGCGGGCAATATTCAATTCATGTACTACATTGACCACTTCGCTGCTGGATTTGTATACTTCCGGTGCTTCCTCTGCCAGCATGGACGGGTGTGTGGCCCTAACCGTGATACCCATTTCTGCCAGCTGTTTCTCAAGCACCTCGCCACTGAATTTCCGCTTTGCTTCACCCCTGCCCATGACCCTGCCCGCTCCATGACAGGCAGACCCGAAGGTCAGTTCCATTGCCCCCTCACCGCCATGCAGAATGTACGATGGCGTGCCCATACTGCCCGGGATGAGCACGGGCTGGCCTACTGACCGGTACGCTGGGGGAATATCTTTGTGCCCGGCAGGGAAGGCCCTGGTGGCACCTTTTCGGTGTACATAGACCGACTTCTTCTCACCGTCTATCTCATGCTCTTCCAGCTTTGCGACGTTGTGGGCCACGTCGTACACCAGGTCCATGCCCAGTTCATCGGCATCCCTGCCAAAGAACCTCTCAAAGGTCTCCCTGACCCAGTGGGTTATGACCTGGCGGTTGGCCCATGCATAGTTGGCCCCGGCAGCCATGGCCTTGAAATAGTCCTGCCCCTCCCTGCTGTCGGCAGGCGCACATGCCAGTTGTTTGTCAGGCAGATCAATGCCGTATTTCCTGGATGCCTGCTCCATGACCCGCAGGTAATCAGTACATATCTGGTGGCCTGCGCCCCGGGAGCCGCAGTGGATCATGATAGTGATCGTCCCCTCCCTGATCCCGTATACTTTTGCAATTTCGGGGTCGTATATCTTATCCACTTCCTGTATCTCAAGGAAATGGTTGCCGCTGCCCAGTGTACCGAACTGGGGCTTGCCCCGTTTGCGGGCCTTATCTCCTACTTTCAGGGGATCAGCCGCATCCATGAACCCGCCGTCCTCACAGTGTTCGATATCGGCCTCTACTCCGTAACCGCTCTCTACCGCCCACTGTGCGCCGTAGTTGAAAGCATCGTCCAGTTCGCTGCCGGACACTCTCAGCCTGCTCTTCGAACCCACACCCGAGGGGACGGCCTTGAACAGCTCGTCCATCAATTCACTGATGCGCGGCCTGACCTCGCCTGCCTCCATATCGGTCCTGATAATACGCACCCCGCAATTGATATCAAACCCCACGCCGCCTGGAGAGATGATCCCCTCATGTGCATCGAAGGCGGCTACACCGCCGATGGGGAAGCCGTAGCCAAAGTGGGCATCGGGCATCGCCATTGAATATTTCCGGATGCCAGGGAGCATTGCCACGTTGGCGACCTGGCGCAACGTGTTCACTTCAAGGTCGTTCATGAGTTTATCTGACACGAATATACGGCCAGGGACCCTCATGCCTTCCTGGAAGTCAATAGGGACTTCAAAGATGTTCTCTTCCACTTTTCGTACCAGTTCCTTTGCCTGCTGCTGTGTCATGTTCGATAATCCTCTGTTGTATGATATTACCTTGACGGTCGGTTTGAATCCTACTGCATTATACTGTATATATTGTATATGTTCACGTATCAACTATAACGTGTGCGCTGTACCCACCCTTCTCTTTTGTGACTTTCAACTGGTGATAAGTGACAGCCTTTACCTCGGTTTCGAAACTGTGACGCTCTAAGTTTATGTTCTCGCCAGAAGCCTGTCCGTGCAGGATATAACTGCCGTTTGTCTTTTCAATGGAATCCACCCGGAACCGGCCGAATACGATTTCCTCCACCTCGAACAGGTACAGCAGTTCTGAAAGGTAGTCGTACAGCAGATTCTCAAGTCCTTCGGATTCCAGTTCAATATCCACTGAGTGTTCTGGATTCAGTACATCGGTATCAATGATAACATGGAACATGGCATGGGCTGCCTGCTCAAATACTTCTTCCAGGGTGGAGCCGTATGCCGTGAACCTGACATCTGCAGGGTGGGGGAGGTATTCGTAGCCGGGAATGTTCATAAGGTTATATATATTTCAGACATAAGTAAAAGTGACGTTTTACTTATTGGATTTGTGTGATAATTAGCTCATATAGAGCTCATTTTGTCAATAATTTTCCTTACCAACATGGCATCCAGCCTTGCACTCACTGAAATTAGCTCGTCAACGGTTGCAATTCCAAATTCTGGAGTAATAGTCCCTAATTGTACAGCATGAAAAACCATCCCCAACGTACCTGTTACCGGAATGGATAATGCCTGCGCCCCTTTACGTGCAGGCTTATCATCCAGCACTGCAATCACATCATGCCCTGCCCCTAAAAGCTGGTGAGCTTTTGCAATAACATCTACTTCACCCCGTTTGATATCCTCACCAATGATCGAGGAAATCATTAAAGCATTTGGCACATCATCAAATGTATTCAACCAATTGTTTAACGCATTTTCCAGTGCAAGTGTTTCGGGTGTCTTTTTTCGTTTAACTTCCTCAACCACTCGTATAGGTGCAATGGATTTTCGTCCGGCCATCATAAGCAATTCCAGTTTTCCAATCTTGCCGAGCAAAATAATGGGAGATGCATTGATTACCAGATATTTCATCCAATATGCTCCAGCATATCAATATCCTGCAGAAAGTCATCTAACGAGTATTGGTAAAGAATCTTTCGTCTGTGAGCCTCATCGATCATACTCGAAAGGCTCTTGCCAGCCAGTTCGGCTGCCTTCCACAGTGATATTTCCCCCTTCTGGTATAGCTCCAGTGCCTGTTCAATTAGTTCTTCTTCCAAGCCTTCATCAATCACTTTTCGCAGAACCTGTGATCGGCTGGTATGCTGGAACCGGGCCAGCCAGTCCAATTTTAATACTTCATCTTCTGAAAGGCGAGTGGTTACTGTCTCCATGTTTAATACATTTGATGTAATTGTATATATTAGTATTGACACGGATTTCAAAAC
>JAUWRA010000188.1 GCA_030610815.1 Methanosarcinales archaeon | reverse complement strand
GCAACAATTCTTTCTTCTTCGTCAGTGTCCATGATGCATCACAAAGGATGCATTAAATAGAATAGACATCAAAAGTGTTCACGATGTGTTGACACTTCATTTGTCAAATGAAATTGTTCACGATGTATTGAGCCTTTCCACATATCCTTATGCGGGTGATCATAGGATTCTTTTTTCATGGATATGGCACCTTGCGGGCACTTGTGCCTGCACAGCCCGCATCCGAAGCAGGCCTGGATATCAGCCACGACCAGACCGTCCTTTTCATATCTTGCACCGAAGGGACAGACTGATATGCATAAACCACATCCATTGCATTTTTGTGGGTCAGTTGAAGTTTTTTCGTGTCCCTTATGCAATGCTGAACTTATTCCCAGATCCAATCCTTCAGCGCCGTGACATACCTTGTTGTCACAATTGCAGATAGTGGATATGAAAGGGGGTTTCACAGTCCAGACACTGTGGAAACATCCTTTTTCTTCATACAGTTCCATTATCTCTTTTGCCTCTTCCGGAGAGATGTTGATATGTTTAAGTTCGGGTATGTCATCTGCCAGATCGCCAAAGGCTCCCACGCCCATGCAGCATGCTTCGCTGTTCCCTTTATGAAGACGGCACCAGCAGTCGAACAGGGCCACATGTCCTGAAATGTCAACAATCCTGCATGCTTCCTCAAGAGTGATCACCTGGCCTATATGGTACTGCTCAACTAACCGGTTAACAGCTGGCCGTATTGCATGTTTGACCAGCGGGGCCTTTAGCAGAAATGGTATTCCTTTGAACAGGACCTGGTACTGGGTCATAAAACCTGAAGCAGGGATATTTTCTTTTGCCAGGTCAAGATAGATGGCCCGGGAAAGTTCAAGGCGCTGGTGGTCGTCCAGATGTTTTTTTTCAAAATTATCAATATGGTGGAACCATTTGTTCCCTTTCCCATGCTGCACGCAGAACTTGCACATTATACCTCTCTCCCAAGCAGCCTGCAGACCTGGCATATGTCACTGGCTGTGGGTTCGCCGCAGATGCTGCATGTGCTGAGGGATTGCTGCGGGAAATTGTGTCTTAAGGGTTCTGCCAGTTTGTCAAGGCTGCGCAGTACGGCGTACTTTGTACCCGGGTGCGGCACTTCGAAATCGTTCAGCATATCCCTTACCTCGCCCCTGATGGCGCTGTACGCATAGGGACATTCACTGAAATCAACATGCAGGTCTTTTAAAATGGCATAGAGTGCTACTTCCCGTTCGGGAATATCGCGCAGGGGTTTTGAGCGCAGTATAAGCCCGGGCTGAACGCTGCTTGGCACCATCCTGACCATACGTTCCACGTCCCCGCGCAGCATGTTCATTAGCACGGTCTGTGCCTCGTCGTCCAGGTTGTGACCCACAGCCAGCCGTGTGGCACCGTTCTCGCGGGCTGTCTTGTTGAGCAGGTGCTTGCGCAGTGCACCGCAGTAGCTGCACGGCCCCTTTTCGCCGCCTTTTGCTACGATCTGGTCAAGGGTGGAGCCGTATTCATCCTTGAAGGTGGCGATGATGTGTTCGATGCCCAGTTTCGAGGTTATCTCTTTTGCGTGGCGTAGGGTCTTTTCCCTGTACCCGGCTATGCCTTCGTCGATGGTTATTGCAATGATGTTTATGTCTGGGCGCCCACCGAATAGTTTGTGCAGGAGGTACAGGAGGACAGTGCTGTCCTTGCCGCCGCTTAAGGCCACTGCTATGGTGTCGCCCCGGTTTATCATGCGGTGCTTGCGGATGGTGCGCTTGACCTTGCGCTCTATGTCTTCGATGAGGTGTGGGGCGCAGAGGTGAGCTCCGCTATAGGGCTGGAAGTGAATGGCTTTTTTGTTGCATTTCCTGCATTTCACTGGAGGTAAAAGGAGTCACAATATGTTATATTTAATGCGTTACATCTGGATGTACTATTTATAGCCTTAAAAACGATACATTTTTTTAGTAATACGAATATACATTATAGTTGATTGCAATGGCTGAAATGGATATATTAAAAATGCACAAAATGGCAAAGATGTTGTCAGAGGTCACACATCCGGATGAAACTGGTTGCATATGGACGTGGGAATCAAAAACATGGGGATTAAAATGGTTCTGGATACTTCTTGGCTGGAGATATGTCCCTGATTACTTCAGAGTTGCAGCATATACTTTATGGGATGATATAGGTGTAGGGAATCCTTAACCCTACATCTTTTTTCTTTTTATACATGGAGAAAGTTAGATGAGATTAATAAGAATTATACTCGGAAGTATAATTTCATTGATTTTATCTTTTAGTTGGATTATTATTTTAACTGCTCTTGGTTTTACTTTTTTCTATGGAAAAATTGATTCAATAATTATGTGGCTCATAGTAGGTCCTTATTTAGTATACTTTTTTGCTAGCCAATATATTTTATGCAATAATTCTACCGAACATAAAGAAAAAATTAATTATCTTAGAGATATGAAAATCACTTTAATGGGTTTTTCACTATGGTTAGTAGTAATTATGGGATTTTTCTTATTATTTCAAACGAATATTGACTATTATGTAAATATAGGTGGAGGGTATCTTACTATATTAATTATTTATTCCATATTTCACATCCCATCACCGCATTAATGCTATCTCTGCCTACAACCCGGAATCGACCATTCACAAAATAAAAAAGAATCCAAATATCTGCTACATTGAAGATGATATTTATGTCCATATTACAAAAAAAGCACAAATACCACCCCAACAGATTGATTGGGGAATATCCCGTATAAACGCGCCAGCTGCATGGAATAATACCACAGGAAGCGGTGTGAAAATTGCAATCCTCGACACAGGCATAAACAGGAAGCATCCTGACCTGACCGTAAGCGGTGGAATAAACCTTCTAGGAACATCAAGCAGCAAAAAATGGAATGATGATAACGGCCATGGCACCCATGTTGCAGGCATTATCGCTGCACATAATAATTCTATCGGGGTAATAGGGGTGGCCCCTGATGCAGAGGTCTATGCAGTCAAGGTCCTGGATCAATATGGAAGCGGCCGTATTTCCAATGTGATCGAAGGTATCGAATGGGCAGTACAAAACGATATGGACATCATCTCCATGAGCCTGGGTACCACTGAATATTCGGCATTGTCCTAAAATACGATACTTAATATAAGATGAATCATATAACCCATATTTGGGATTATTATGAGTCGTCCAAGAGGAGAAATTAATGTTGTATGCCAGAATGATAAATGCCTATTTTACTTAAAAGAAGAAGG
>JAUWRA010000203.1 GCA_030610815.1 Methanosarcinales archaeon | reverse complement strand
AGGGATAAGCAGGGGGAACATAGCTTCCAGGTGCCCGGTATTGTCAAGGAGTTCACGCATAATGGAATAGACCCTGGAGCGAATGGAAAAACCAAAAGGGTTCCACACATACAGCCCCTTGACAGGGTAGCGCACGTCCATGATCTCAGCTATCCGGAGCAGTTCATTATACCATTCGCTAAAATCTGACTTGGAAGGAAGGGATTTTGATTCTTCGGCAGGCTTTGTATTATCGGATGAAATGGAGAGGTCGGTCATAGTAGGGGTCTTGATGGTTAATGAAACAATATTATTTTCGGGACTATACAGTTATTACCACACAGTGTAACTTGCTTTTAGTTCCATTTCCCTTACGAGTTTCTGGTAATTGTTTAATGTAGGCCCATCCCATTCATCATCGAAATCCTGGAACTTTTCACTCAGCTTGTCCATCTCTTCCTTGGTCAGGTTCTTTTTCAATGGCCTGAAGATTTCTTCATCCTCATTCAAGTAGATAGGGCGCACGTTTCTGACGAACTCCCGGATATTTTCCATGATACTTATTGTGGCATCCATATCCCCATTGGAGTGACCATCCACAGAATCGATTATTGTGGCAAGTAACTTGCCATTTTCTCTATACTTGGTAATGTAAGATTGGATTGATTCTTTTATCTCATTTTTCCCGATCTCTTCCAGAAATGGTAACAAAATGTCTTCTTCTTTTCCATAATGGTATTCATCATTGCATTCAAGTAACATGCCGATATTTCCCATGATCATATCAGAGGATATAGGTCTTTGTTCTTCAATACCCTCAGCTAATTTTTCCATCACATCCATTACCCTTTCCATTATTCTATGCTCATCAATTAACTGTGTGATAGGGTCGCTCTTTTTGCTTATTATAATAATCACCTTTGAATGGTATATATTGCTTCATTTAAAGACACAGACTAATATAAATGTATAGGGCATTTATCTGCCATAGCAAGATATTTTGGTTAAATTACATTTTATCAGGGTACTGCTTTATTGATCAGGATTTTATATCTTTATCCCGTTTGGTAGTGGTAAACATCCGGAGGATATCTATTGTTTGAGAATATTGTAGCACCTGGCGGTTATTTTGGTATATTCTTATTATCCCTAATTGCCAGCAGCCTGCTCCCGATATTCCTTGAACCTGCTGTGGCAGGTCTGCCTGCCCTGGGTTTTCCATTATTCCCCACAGTAGTCATAGTATCGGCAGGTGCCACCTTCGGAAGCCTGACCACATATTACCTGGGGTGGGGGAGTGAGGCCATTGCCGGGCGGTTCAATAAAAGTGGGATCGGGGAGCGAATTAACGGCTGGTTCAAGCTGCATGAATGGATCGGCATTACAGTTGTATTCCTGGGCGCACTTACTCTGTTTCCTTTTGAGGTGGTCACATTTGTTGCAGGATTCTCCAGATTCCCTGTGCGGCTATATACGCTGGGATGTTTTTCAGGTAAATTGCTAAAGTTTGTCATCCTGATGCTGTTCGGCAATGCGATGCTTTCGTACTTTATTTAAACTATCTTTTACCGTATCCCCTTCAAATTAAATTGTATACTACTCCGAAAGTATATTTTGGAACTTCATATGACTGCCACAGAGCTCACAGAGAGCACAGAGAGAGGAGTTTTGAGCGGAAAAAGCATCTCGGTATTCTCTGTGCTCTCTGTAGCAGAAAGTTACAAAAAACAGATGCGGTTTAGTATAATTAACCATAGTGCCCTGAATTTTGAGACACAGATTACACAGATTGATAGTGGTTGTGAAAATCAGTGTAATCTGTGAAATCCGTGTCTACATTAATCTTGTATTTGACCACACTTTTTGAAGTGGATACAAAATAACCGATATTTGGTAATCATAGTTACCAAAATAACCGATATTTGGTAATCGTAGTTACCAAAATAACCAATATTTGGTAATCGTAGTTACCAAATTGCAGCATCATAAGATTTACAGTTACCAGAACGAACCTGCATTACCTTAACGTACACCCTATACCTAACAGCAGGTCATTTACCTTCCTGTGGACATCACCTGCATCCAGGTCACCTCTGATGGTGATCCTGATAGTCACACTGGTACTGTCGCTGTTAGGGTGAACATAAACATCAATTACCTTGACTAAAACCACCCCGTCCACCTGGGAAAGGATATCTTTGATGGTCTCTGGTCTGGCACCATGTGGGATAAATGCGGATACGTCGCGACTTGAGTGGTCAAGGTTGTTCATCTTCCATTCAAGCAGTTCATCCATATGCAACAGGCGGGTATTCTCAATCTTGAGTTCGACCTCCCTGCCGCTACGCTCAATAGTCACCATAAGAGGTGTAACCTTCCTGACAATACCGATATGGGTCACTCCCGAATACTGGTGACGCAGTCCCCGCTCTTCACCAATGGAATTAATCAGCTCCTGGAATTCCGAAATCTTGGTATTGATCAGTTTGTCAGAGCGTCCAAGTGCAGCCTGGGTATCGCCGAAAGGGACTGCCGATCGCTTTATAATATCCACAAAACCCTGGATATCGTTACTGTTGACCTTATCTGACATATCCTCACACACCTTCATGAATGCCTGGTGCACAGCCTCCACTTCCGGATTCATCTGT
>JAUWRA010000190.1 GCA_030610815.1 Methanosarcinales archaeon | reverse complement strand
ATAAACACGTCTCGACACTATCAGCGTTAATATCCCCACCCACAGAAGAGCTTCAACCACCTGTGGATTTGAAGTTGGCAATATGTCGACACCGTATCTGCTTTTTAGTTCCTTAAAAATCAACTCTATTTCCCACCTGGCTGAATATAAGACAGCTATGTCCTCAGCATCAAGGCGATCGACTGGAATATTTGTGATATACAAATGGTACTTTTCATCTTCCACATTATAAATTGCAACAAGTCGAAAACGTTTAACATCTCCCCTTTGCTTCCCATTATATTTTCTACGTTTGAACTCCACTTCTACTTCCACATCAATAACTTGTCTCTTCAGTTTAGGCAATACTTCACTTAGCCTTTTTCCTACAATATCCATAGAACGTCCACGCCAGGTACGGTTTGTTCCAATAATGAGCGGATCAACTTTACTTTTTAGTCTGCTGACGAAATATCCTCCATTTTCATCGATGCGTGCAAACATATTATGTTTGTAAAAACCAAGATCAATAAGCAATATTCGATCTTTTATCCAAGGACCGATTCGAAGCGTCTTCACCTCAGAGGTACGTTCCCCACATAACGCGATACGTTTTGGGCCGTCTGCTACAGCACTTACGAGAAGACTCAACTTAACACCTGCAGCAATTTTTCTCGTCCTTGCTGCTGGCCATTTATCAGCTAATTTTTTATGTAGTCGGATAATAGTGCTGTCTTGAATTACAAGGTCTTCAAAGCCAACCAACTTATCTTTCAATACGCGAGAGGGGTTCTGTGTGATGTTTTCTAGCCCATGAATGACACATACATGAAGAAAATTTACAAGTTCTGGTGTAAAGCGATCATAGAAACTGCTACGACTGATATGTATTTCACCCTTTTCTTCGTATAGTCGTCGTAAACTTGCTAATGTTCTTTGGAGCTGCACACCAAAACCTATGGTTAAAGACCAAAACATAAGTGCTGGATCAATCTTTCGGTCTCGCTTTACAAATCCCGTTTCTTTAGCGGTTTTCCTTAGCCATTCTGCTGAAAAAAGTCTGTTGAGTTCTTCTTCGATTAATCGAGGTTTTTCTGGTTGTTGTATGCTTTTTGCCACACGGCATCCCCTCCGCATGAAGAAAAATTGTATTAAGCTGTAATAAAATTATCGATAGTATACCTTAACCGATCACGCATGAAGGTAAACTCGGTTTCATGCCGATAGGATTTCGGTATTTGAAAGAGTTCCACATAGAAACTGAAAAAGAACTGAGTGCGAGTGAAGTGAAAACCACACCGATGCATTTCGTATTTCCTTTATACATTGACCCGATCGTTGATGTCATTCATCCAAAATTCCATGATGTCTTCAAGTTCAATTCAATTGATGAACCACTACTTGAGATGGTTTTTGAGAATAAAGCAAACCGTATGACAGACAGATCATTTGGAAAAAATCTTTGGTTACCAAAACCTCATATTCTTCTGGCAACAAAATTAAACTCGGTAATCACCCGCGATAAAGAACATAAACGATTGAAAGACATTGCTGATATTTTCGCTTTACTCTGGTTTACTGATGTTGAAATATCAGAGATTAAATCGAATCTGTTTGAGTTCTGTGACAGAAGGGATATAAAACGGACCATTGGCTCTATTTCCAGGCAAGAGATATTAGCTGTAAGTAACATTATCGGGTTCGGTGAGGATGAGATTACAAGGATATTACTGGAAATTGCAAGATAAGATTTGTTGTTAATGTGAAAAAACATGTGATTTTGGAGAAGCCTGATGGAATACTCAACTATAACAAAAAACCTAAATATGTTATAGTCCAATATAACATATCATGGAACACCTGGAAGAAGTCATCACAGAATTCCACAAATACCCAATCCCCTCACTATTCAAAAGAGAACTATCCATCCCTGCCGATACCGACAAAGTAATAACACTCATCGGCCTGAGACGCACCGGAAAAACATACTACCTGTTCCAGGTAATCCAGCAATTGCTGGAAGAGGGGCTGGACAAAAAACGAATATTTTACATAAACTTTGAAGACGAACGACTCAGCGAACTGACCACAAGCGACCTCTCAACCATCATCGAGCTGTACTACAAGATAAATCCCGGTGCTGACATCCTATATCTTTTCTTTGATGAGATCCAGGAGATAGACGGCTGGGAGCGGTTTGTAAGAAGGCTCACCGAAAAGAAAAATGCCAGAATATTCCTGACAGGCTCATCTTCAAAACTCCTATCCAGGGAAATAGCCACCAGTCTGAGAGGAAGAACATTATCGTATAACCTGTTCCCGCTATCCTTCAGGGAATTCCTAGTCGCAAAAGGTTTCAAATCCGAATTTCCTTTAATAGAATCAGAAAGAGGAGTGCTGAAAAGACATCTGGATGAATACCTCGAATACGGCGGCTTTCCGGAACTGCTGGAATACGACAGGATGGTCAGGATTCGGACACTGAAAGAATATATCGACCTGATGATCTACCGGGACCTGGTGGAGAGATATGGTATCGAAAAGATATCAGCCCTGAAATTTATGATAAAATCCCTGGTAAGAAACTTTGCAAGGGAACTGTCGGTCAGGAAATTGGGGAATTACCTGCTTTCGGCAAAAGTGTCACTGAGCCATGTTAAGGTCTATGAATATTTCTCTTACGTGGAAGATATAAATTTCATATTCCTAATAAGGAAATACGGAAAAGGTGTTCGGGGGGTAGAGGGAAGCATACCAAAAATATACCTGGTTGACCTGGGGTTCGTAATACTACACGGGATGGAAGACAGGGGACGAAGAATAGAAAATATTGTTGCAATCGAGTTGTTGAGAAAAAAGCACTACTTTGACCCTATACTTGAGATATATTACTGGAAAGACACCTCAGGACTTGAGGTGGATTTTGTCCTTGGTCGGGGACCTGAGGTCAGGCAGTTGATACAAGTATGCTATGACCTTGAAGATATCAACACAAGAGAGCGGGAGTTAAAATCCCTTGCCAAGGCGTCAAAGGAACTGGAATGCACAAACCTGCTGGTTATCACCTGGGATTATGAGGGTGAGGAGGATTTCAGGGGCAGCAGGGTACTGTTTGTACCGCTGTGTAAGTGGCTGCTGGGATAGATGTGGGGTTGTGGTCCGGGTGCAGCGGGATCGGGCTTGAGCGGTGGGTGAGTGCTTTTTTTTGTGAAGGAGGGCTGGACCCGGAGGGGTGGCCTGCGGCGTTCAGGGAGATTGTGGGGG
>JAUWRA010000133.1 GCA_030610815.1 Methanosarcinales archaeon | reverse complement strand
CCTTCTTCTTTTAAGTAAAATAGGCATTTATCATTCTGGCATACAACATTAATTTCTCCTCTTGGACGACTCATAATAATCCCAAATATGGGTTATATGATTCATCTTATATTAAGTATCGTATTTTAGGACAATGCCGAAAACTTAGTCAGCATTACACAAGCCTGAATACCTGGGCTTGAAATCGTCCCTGAACTCAGTGAACCTATCCTCTGATATAGCTGTCCTGGCCCCGGCCATCAGGTCCTGCAGGAAATGCACATTGTGTATCGATGCCAGTCGCATGGCAAGCATTTCCGATTCCTTGAACAGGTGGTAGATGTACGACCTGGAAAAGTGCCTGCATGTGTAGCATTTGCATTCTTCGTCTATGGGCCTGAAGTCATCCATAAGCGACCTGCGTCGAAGGTCTACCTGCCCGTGCCTGGTCATGGCAGTCTGGTGCCGGGCATTGCGTGTTGGAAAGGCGCTGTCAAATATATCCACGCCAAGGTATATGGAATCCAGCAGTTCCACAGGCGAGCCCACACCCATTAAGTATCTGGGCTTATCCTCTGGTATCATTGGCAAGTTCAACTTGATGGTTTCATGCATGACCTCTTTTGGCTCACCTATACTCAACCCCCCTATGCCGTAACCATCGAACTCCATCCCAACCAGGCGCTCAGCACATTCCCCTCTCATATCCGGCAGGGTCCCGCCCTGCAGTATGGCAAATACCAGCTGCTCATCATTGCACCGGGCATCAAGACTTCGCTGTGCCCAGTCCACTGTCCGGCAGACCGAATCCCGTATCTCATCCCGGTTACTGCCCCAGGGTGGGCAGTCGTCCAGTACCATAGCCACATCAGAACCCAGGGCACCCTGTATTTCCATGCACAGTTCGGGCGTGTACATGTATCGCTTTCCGTCCCTGGAGTTCATATAATTGATACCCTGGTTGTTCAGTTTGAACTTGAACTCCTTGCGCAATATCTGGAATCCACCGCTGTCAGTGAAGATGGCACCGTCCCACCCCATGAACCTGTGCAGTCCACCCGCTTTTTGTATCAGTTCATGGCCAGGCCCCAGGTGCAGGTGGAATGCATTGCTGATAATGGCCTGGGTACCCATATCCCGGAGTTCAGTTGGGGTCAGCGTCTTGACAGTTGCCTTGGTGGCCACTGGCATGAAAGCGGGGGTATCCACAACCTGGTGGGCGGTTGTAAGCCTTCCCAACCTGGCACAGGAAACCGCATCCTGGTGAACTACCTCAAACATGTTTATCCTCGTAATTGTTCAACAGAAACATAGCATCACCAAAACTGTAGAACCTGTATCCGGTATCGATGGCCTCTTGGTATGCGTTCATAATTGTCTCCTTGCCTGCATAGGCACTGACCAGCATTAATAGTGTGGATTTCGGCAGGTGGAAATTTGTGATAAGACCGGCTATGGGTGTTTTAAATTTATAAGGCGGATAGATAAAAGAGTTGCTCCACCCCTCAGACGGCAATATCCTTCCATCCTCCCATTCTGCACTTTCAAGGGAGCGCACCGAAGTCGTGCCTACAACAATAATTCTTCCTTCCCGCAATATGGTTCCATTGATGGCATCGGCAGCAGCCTGGTCTATGATATAGTATTCGGGCTCCATGATGTGTTCTTCCACTTCCTCAGAACGTACAGGCATGAACGTACCAATACCTACATGCAGGGTGATGAAGACCAGAGCGACTCCCATCTCCTCAAGTCGGGTCAACATCCCGGATGTGAAGTGCAACCCTGCGGTGGGTGCGGCTATGGAACCCTCGTGCCTGGAATATATGGTCTGGTACCGCTCATTATCGTGCAGGTGTTCTTTGATATAAGGTGGAACAGGCATGGCACCTATATCCTGCAGGCGGGATTCAAATGCACCATCGCACTGGAACCTGATATTGTAACGGTACCCGGTATGTGTATCGATCCGCTCAATTACCGTACCCTTTACTGTGCCCTTTACCGTGTCCTTTACTGTGCCTGTAACGGCGCTGCTAAATTGAATATCGCTGCCTGGCTTTATTTTACCCCTGACCAGGCATTCATAATATTTATCTTCCAGGCGCCTGACCAGCAGCACCTCGATTTTACCGCCAGTATCCTTGGTCCCATAGATCCTGGCAGGTATCACCCTGCTGTTGTTCATTACCAGCAGGTCGCCCGGACGCAGGAGCCCGGGCAGGTCGCTGAATTTCATGTGTTCTATGCCCTTTCCATCCAGTACCATCAACCTGGATGAATCCCTGGGTTCGACCGGGTGCTGGGCGATCATTTCCTTTGGCAAATAGTAATCGAAATCAGACAGTTTCATTGCAGTCCCCGAATAGAACATTATATGTTTTAACCTTTCTGCGCCAGGAGCCTTGCAAGTTAATCCAACTGAAGGGGGGATTTTCTAGTCCATCAAATCGGCGGCGGTGCGGGTGGGGGCAGACCACTGATCAATACGAACCGCAGAGGTACGCAGAGAAATGTAAAAACGCTCTGTGCACTCGGTGTCCTCTGTGGCTTAGAATATTACATAAATTATATATTTTAACAGCCATGCCCGCCGCCGGCAGCAGCACCCAACAACACCCGAGGCCACCGCCCGCACATACCTCAAACAACCCAGGCTCAGCGCTGTGCAGAAAGGAGGCGGGCTGGAATTCTTTCAATTTCATTATTAACCACAGATAAATACAGATGAACACAGATAACGACCATTATGGATTTTAATTTTAATTATATAGTGGAAATTAAAATATAATCTAATTTTAGCTACAATATCTGCGTTCATCCGCGTTTATCTGCGGTTCCAAACCCGCACGAATCCACAAGGCTGGCTGCCACCCTGCCGCCCTGACGGGCTGCGGTGGCAGGGTAAAGTGCAGAGTGGCTGGGCGGCAGGAGAGCAGAGGTAAACCCACCACACACCACGCCCCAACCTATGCTCATCGCATGAGTACCCGCACCGGTCTACAAGACCAGGGACTGGTAGTGGGAAAGTGCAGGAGTGGATGGGAGCAGGAATCATTCCATATTAACGATAGACGTAAGGAATAAAAATGGCAGGCACATTTAAATACACGAATAAATACACTTAAACATATGGCTCATAAAACATTAACTATCTCAGAAGAAGCTTACAAAAGCCTTGTGCAGCTAAAAAAAGAGGGAGAAAGCTTTACAGCCCTCATAAATCGTATCACAGGAATAGTCAGAAAAAAGCCATTAAAAGAATTTGCCGGAAGATTGAAAGACGATGAATTTGAAAAGGCGGCAATTGAAATAAGGTCAAGTGGAACTGATATATCCCGTTTAGAGCGTGCAAAATTATGACAATGGTGGATACCGATTATCTGGTTGCTCTTCTTAGAGGTGATGCAGTTGCAGTTGCTCAAGCTGATAAGATCAAAAGCCCAAAAACTACTATCATAAACGCTTTTGAACTCTATTACGGTGCAGACCGCTCTCGGAATCCCGAAAAATCCCACGCGGAAGTAAATTCTTTACTGAGGTCTATGGACGTCCTCGAATTTGAAATGCCTGCTGTACTTGCATCTGCCAAAATCCAGGCAGAACTGATGAATGCCGGCAATCCTGTAAATATCCTTGATGTTCTGATTGCAGGTATTGTAATGGTAAATAAAGAAGAGTTGCTGACAAGAAATGTCAATCATTTCAACAGGATCAATGGCTTGAAATGGAAAAAATGGTAAGCTTTGCGATAAAAAAATTGCACTGAATAATTAGTGCAACTGCATGTACATACACATTATTTATCAATAATTATTGAATGGTACATCACATTTTCTGCGGTTCCAAACTCGCTCGCATCCACAAGGCTGGCTGCCACCCTGCCGCCCTGTCGGGCTGCGGTGGCAGGGTATAGCGCAGAGTGGCTGGGCGGCGGGAGGGCAGAGGTTAGCCCACCACACACCCTGCCCCGACCCACGCTAAGCGCATGAGCACCCGCACCCGGTCCGTAGTGCCATGGCCGGGCTGCCGGGCAAGTGCAGAAGGGCACGCAGGCGATTGGAGAAAAGTGGACGGCGGGAAAAGCGTCAAGCTGGAGCTGGTATTTTGCATATTAAGTAGCTATAATTATTATTTTTAGATAAACTTATACCAGATTAGAACGAATTTGTTAACAATGGCATCAAATATTGAAATAGAAAGGAAACTCATTATACTTGACAAAGAGTTGCATTCAATTTTGAATTTGCTCAAAGGTAAAGAGGATGTGGATGCAATTAAAGTAGTGGAATCTTCATGTGGTGCGTGGGATTATGATGTTAATAGTAAGACATTTGTTGACCAGTTGAGAAAATCCACGAGATTAGATTGGATAACATGAAACTATTAATTGATACTTCTATATTTATTGATTGTCTTCGCAGGAAAGTAGTAAATTCTTCCATATATTTTCTGGAATCATTAATTACAGACAACGTCGGTTTTACTTCTGCAATTACTGTTGCAGAATTAAGCGTTGGAGCACATCTCTCCCGTCGCAAGGATGCTCTTGATAAAACCCTTGAACTTATAAGTATTGTTGAGGTTGTAGATATTAATACTGATGTGGCAGTAGAAGGTGGAAAGATATATTCACGTCTTGTAAAAGAAGGTGAGACGATTGAATTAAATGACTGCTTGATATCAGCAACCGCTATTTCCCAGGGTATTAATAAGATTGTTACAAGAAATATCAATCATTTTGAGAGGATTAAGGAGATCGAAGTTTTTACACCTGAAGATCTTGGCTACTGATTAAAGGGATTGCGGCGGGAGAGCAGAGGTAAGCCCACCACACACCACGCCCCAACCCACGCTAAGCGCATAAGCACCCGCAACCAGTCTGCAGCACTATGGCCAGGCAGGCGGCGGGTAGAGTATAAGGAGGTGGGGGGCAGACCACTGATCAATACGAACCGCAGAGTTACGCAGAGAAATGTAAAAACGCTCTGTGCACTCGGTGTCCCCTGTGGCTTGGAATATTTCATAAATTATATATTTTAACAGCCATGCCCGCCGCCGGCAGCAGCACCCGACAACACCCGAGGCCACCGCCCGCACATACCTCAAACAACCCAGGCTCAGCGCTGTGCAGAAAGGAGGCCGGCTGGAATTCTTTCAATTTCATTATTAACCACAGATAAATACAGATGAACACAGATAACGACCATTATGGATTTTAATTTTAATTATATAGTGGAAATTGTAATATGATCTAATTTTAGCTACAATATCTGCGTTTATCCGCGTTCATCTGCGGTTCCAAACCCGCACGAATCCACAAGGCTGGCTGCCACCCTGCCGCCCTGACGGGCTGCGGTGGCAGGGTAATGTGCAGAGAGGTTGGCGGCGGGAGAGCAGAGGTAAGCCCACACACACCCCGCCCCGACCCAGACTAAGCGCATGTGCACCCGCACCCGGTCCGCAGCACCAGTGACGGGCAGCGGGGGAAGTGTAGGAGGAGGAGCGCAGGGGAGTGGGGATGGTGTGTAGGTACAGCAGGAACGGAGGCATGGATTGATTAGAAGCCGCAGTGGGTTGGCTTATTTCAGCGCACTACGGGGTGTGAGAGTTAATATTTTAAAATACATACTGACACTGATTTAAGTGATTTGAATATTTCTTTGTGAAGATTTGATTTCCATAGGCTATTATAGTCAAGGGCATAACATTTCTAACTTATAATGATCATCAAGAAATTTTTCAATCCAACTTTTTGCAAAACTGATTTGCGATGAGTATATTTGAAAATTATCTCGGACTAAGCTCTTCATATGATCTAAGTCGACTATAAATTCCTTTGAAATAATTCTCTTGATGCTTTTCCATATGAACTCAATTGGATTCAAATCTGGAGAATAGGGGGGTAAGAATATCAATTCAATTCCTTTTTCTTTTGCAAATTCAACAGTGGCATTTGCTCTATGTGAATTGAAATTATCGAGAATAACAAGAATCTTATTATCTGGATTTTTTAATCTTATTTCACCAAGAAATTCACAAACTGATTCCGTTTTTGAGTTATCCTTAAAATCAATAACCGAATTTCCATTCAAAGCGTAAAATCCAAAAGAATTAGCCTTTAACCGTGTTGTGTTCTTGCAGATAGTAGGCTTTGTAAACGACCATAATCGTTGTGTATTTGAAGTTGTTTGAGGAGACGATTCATCCAAAAAACCTATGATTGTATTATCACTCAATTCTGGAATTTTTTTTTTAAATATCTTCTGCATCATCTGGTTTTCGATAATCGTGGGGATAGGGTTTTGCATGTTTCATGCCAAAATACCTTAAAATTCGTCTAACCTGTTTTGGAGCATATTCAATGTTAAACTTCTTAAAAATAAGTTCTCTTACATCTTCTGTTGCCCAGTCATCTCGCTCTTTTAATATTCCCTTGAGTTGTTCTTTTTGTCTGTCAGAGAGCCTTGAGGGTCTTCCTCCTGCAAATTTTGGTCTTAAACCGTCATATCCTTCTTCATTCCACCTATCCTGCCAGATGTATGCCACAGGCTTTGAAATTCCCACTCTTTTTGCTGCTTCTTCAACACTAACTTCCTCATATCGATATTTTATGAAATACAATCTTTGTAGGACTTTTGTATCCTTTTCTAGAGATTTTATCTTCTTTTTTAGTTCTTCACTACTCAGATGTCGCAAAATTTTAATAGATTCTGGTCTTGTCATTAAAATATATATGGAATGTTATAAGTTATAAAGGTTATGGCCTTAACTATA
>JAUWRA010000191.1 GCA_030610815.1 Methanosarcinales archaeon | reverse complement strand
TGGTGATGACGCTCATGATTTCCAGGATCAGTCTCCCTGCAACCAGGCTCCACACCCCGAAACCCTGTAGTGCCATTACGACGGCTACGGCACCATAACTGATCTTTGGCAGAAGCTGGGGGATCACCAGTTTCTTAAATTTAAGGTCCTTTGTGAGCAGTGTCCTGGGCAGGCTTCCGAACGACCATATGACAAAGATAGGGGGGCATGTTTACTGAAAGTGCAGGATCACAGGCTTGACGGATCCGGGCAGGCGATGTGAGAGCTGGGTTTAGGTCAGGGATCTGTCTGATGCACCGGGTTATGTTGTACTGTGTCTGGATGCTGAGGATATGGCTAAGTGGTATGCGCACCTTGATACTGGATTTGCTGCAGGGATCGGCGCTGGGTGTGGGATGCTGGTTCACGACGGAGTTGAGTGAGGCTGTACAGGTGGGGCGGAGGCATGTTTTTTGGTGGTTATCTAATATTTTTCAATCTCCTCTATCACGCTTTCAATTATCGCTCTGGCTACGAAAAGGTCACTTACTGTATAAAGGTCCTCCAATGCTGATTTAGCTTCACTCAGGTCAATCAGTTCATATCTATAAGCCCTTGCTATAATTCCCACTGAACCATGTACTTCGAGTCCAAGAGCTAGCCCTGCTTCGCGGGCATCCAGGTCGTCCGTTAGAAAGAGATTTTTATAGAATTTCCTGCATAGAGCCAGGGCATGCGTTTCACCTTCGTCAAGTATGACATCTACGCATCTGTTAATATTTTCTACATCTTCATTTAAAATCTCACATATCTCTATACTTGAGCCACGAAGTTCCTTATCACCGGGTCTGCCTGCTATACAGACTTCATCATAGACGGCTTGAGGAATGAATATCCTGCTGAATATGCTGAGGAGATTAAAGCTGCTAATCTGCGCTAAATGTATAAGGGGACCGGAGTCAGATACAGCCTGATCAGCCATAGAGTCCCCACTTAACATCATCTAAAGACGCTTTTTTCTGTCTTTCAGCAAGCTCAACAACGTTTAAACCAACACGCTTGATTGCTTCTTTACGGTTAATTTCTCTCCGCAGATACATACTTAATACCCTTTCCTGCCACAATTTAGATATCCCAATTTGCAAAGCTTCTGCTACGATGTCTGAAACTTTTCCATGTCTTGCCTCAGCCAGCTCTTTTAATTCTTCAAGCATTCCGTATTCCATCTGAATTCCATCCTACTTTAACTGTAATTTACTATAGTGCTTCTATAATTATAACATTTCGGCTTTAATAATTGATCGATGCCCCAGATGAGTGGCCTGCACATGTACTGTAGGCAGCAGGACGTGCTCCTGTCACAGGCAGCTACCGTGACATCTATGTGACACTGCCGGAGGGCAGGTATCTATACGATCCGGCCGCACGTCCCCTTACTAACAGGAAGTCGGGCGTAGCGGCAATGCTAATGCGGCCTTTGTCCCAGGCTTTGACCGGGAACTTGATCTGATGCCGATGTAACCTACATGTTTGCAACACCTGGCACCGGTGGCGCTGTGGAACGAGACCGGATGTCATTTTGTGAGCTGTCCCATCCAGGAGAATCTCTATTTTGGCATACGTGATGTGCGGTGACTGACAGATTAGCTGGCGGTGACATATCCGACGGCTTGCTGCCTGATCCTGAAACCTGCGGCAGCAATTCGCTTGAAGATGTAATAGCAGATACGTGGTATACCGGTAATTTCAGTAACTTTTTGATTTATTCCGGATAAGTGGGTCATGGCAAAAAAGATTAACCGCAGTGGACGCGGAGAATCGCAGAGGGTTGTTATTTTTCTCTGCGTACTCTGTGGTTTTCGGGATCGTCCGGAAAATAATAAAAAGTCTTGAGCATGTCTCCACAAACCATTTCACCCACCGATCAACCCCCTGACCTCCTCTATCTCTTCTTTCTGCGTCAACCAGATAAATACAGAATATGAAACCGCACCCAGACCGATCGAAAGTACCAGCACCAACGCAGGCGGGAGATGGGAGATCAGTTGCTGCAGCAGCAGCACCAGTGAGAGCATTATGAGCGAACCTGCGGCTGCGGGTACGATGGTCCTGACTATTGCCAGGAAACTTTTATCTATGATCTTCCCGGCTTCATGGAATGTTATGACCAGCACGAGTGCGGACGGGACTGCCGCTGCGATTCCTGTTCCGAGGATGCCGTACCTGAGGGTTAACGGATAGATCAGTACTGCCATCAGGATGAGCTGCAAAAGGTTGATCTTCGTCATGATCTTCGGCTGTCCGGCTGCGAGATAGAGGTTTTCTGTAGTTTTCAGGTATGCCCTGCTCAGTCCGTAGATGCAGAGCACCTGAAGCACTGCCACAGCTGGCAGCCATTTATCCCCATAGACCACTTTTATGAAGTACCATGACACTGATATGATGCCAAGGGCTGCCGGGAAGGCTATGAGGGAGAGGTATTTGATGATTCCCGACCTTATCTTATATGAGAAAATCGTATCACATCCCAGATACCAGGCTCATGTGATGGTTACAGAAAGTTCTGTGAATGCAGCGGTTGGAACATGATGGTTACACTTTGATTCGATAACCCCAACCCTGAGAAAACTATTTAACGACCAAAATTCACATTATGATAGACACATTTAAGGTGGATTTAATGGAATCAACAAAAAATGTCGCGATAAACACGGTCCATTTGAGAAAAATACAGGAATCACTTGCCAGAGAAGAAATTAGAATCTCGCTCGAAGAATTACTTGATATTATTATTGATCTTTCAGCAAAAAATAAACATAAATTATTAGAAACCATTAAAAATCGAAGAAAAAAATCAGATTTTTTGTTGAAAGAGTGGCTTTCCACCCCAATTGAGACAGATGAAACTGATGCCGTACTCGACCACGATCTGGTGCTATAATAATGTTTATAGACAGTGTTGTATGGATCGGGGCAAAACTAAAAAATGACCAGTGGCATGAGCAATCAAATAAAATAATCAGCCAAGTAAAAAACTCTAATAAAGTTGTTCACATCAATGATCATGTCGTTTTAGAGACCGTGAATTTCCTGTTGCGAAAAGGTGGTTTTGATACTGCATTAGCAACACTGGAGTTATTTAGAGAACATGAACGAATAAAGATCGTGCATGTAACCGATCAGTTACTGGAACAAACGTATGATATTTTCACGACGCACAAGGGACTATCT
>JAUWRA010000123.1 GCA_030610815.1 Methanosarcinales archaeon | reverse complement strand
AAATCAGTCATGACCCTGTACTGGTCGATCTCAGCCTTTTGCATGTCTTCCAGGAATATCTCGGTAGCCAACCTGACATCCTTGGCCTTGGTAATGGCCCTGCCGACCACGATAATATCGGCACCTGCATTGCAGGCATCGCTTACTTTCGCCGAACCCGCTTCCAGCTTGCCTATACCTCCGGCCACAGCCACCAGCAACTTGGGATGAACCTTCTTCATATCAGGAATGCTGCCCCATGCGTATTCGCTGTCCTCTGCATCAATAGCCCTGTGCAGTTCAATAATATCCGGCTTCACACTCAGGTCCTTTAACACCTTTACCGGATCAGGCACGTTCAGCATATCAATATACGCATAAATACCAGTCTTCTTTGCCTCCTTGATAGCTTTCTCCATAGTGGAAACGGGGGCCAGTCCTGATATGACCACAGCATCGGCAGTAGCATCAGCCACCATCCTGGCCTCAAGGTTGCCAGTATCCAGGGTCTTCAGGTCAGCCACAATGAACGCATTGGGCCGCGCCTCGCGTATCTTTGACACCACATCCAGGCCATAGCGCTTGATAAGGGGTGTGCCAGCCTCGATGATCAGGTGGTCGCTCTGTGGCAACTGCTTCAAGACCTTCTTTACGAAATCCATATCCGGGATGTCGATAGCTACCTGCAGGTACGGCGGATCCCATAACCTTGTCACATTGAATCCCATTATGGGGTGCATGGTCCTGTCCTTCTCCTCCATCACAGTATCAACATCAGGGAAGCCATCCATGGCCCTCTGCACTGCCAGTTTGGTAGCTCCGTAGTTGTACCTGTATATCTTGTTGTAATCCTCAGCCTGTGGATGGATGAACACGCTGGCCAAAATTACAATTTCCTCAGCCTGTTCTTTTGGTATGATACCCTCATCCATGGCATCGGCTACTGCCCGTGCAACCGCACTTTGGGCCGGCCCGAATATCTTGGCCGCACCATCCATATTCTGTATCGTCACCTTTGGAATGATAAGCGTTGCCGGCTTTGTCAGAAGGTTTGGACGTATCACAGAAAGCAGGGGCGTGTGCCCTGCTGACAACTGGGTGAACCCAGTAGCAAAAGCCTGCCCGGCAGGCCCGTTTTTATCTCCAATGATAATATCAACATGTGCAAGTTCTGGTTCTTCGCCAATGAGTGCTTCTCCGATTAAAAACAATATTATTACACCTCTGGGTGATATTAATGACAAAAAAGTATTTAAGGATACCGTGAAACCTGCCCGATAATCCATATTTCATTTCAGGAAAACTTAATTAGCCACATCAACTTTCTATCCACCATGTCCCATACAGCACTGGACTGCTCCAGACCCCCCCGTAACAGGATCATGTTCATCCTGACCGTGGGATTGGTCATCGTTTTCATGTCGATCCTGTCCCTTATCCCAATGCTTCCTGCAGTATCCGGTGAACTGGATGTGAGTAAACCCATGATGGGCATGATCATGGGCTCGTTCATGGTGTTCATGGCAATCCCCCAGATACCGATCGGCGTACTTTCTGACAGGTACGGTCGCCGTCCCTTTATCACCATCGGCATACTGGTATTCAGCTTCGGGCTCCTGATCTTCGGAACTTCCAGTTCAGGATTACAATTATTGGTGGCCCGCTCCATTTCGGGTCTGGGGGTGGCCATGTTCTTCCCGGCTGCATATGCCATTGTGGGAGATATCTATCCGATCAGGGAAAGGGGGAAGGGTTTCGGTATCGTTGGTCTGGCAGTAGGACTGGGAACTGTATCCGGCTACATATTAGGTGGTGTAGTGGGCGGATTGTTCGGATGGAGGACCGTATTCCTATCTATGTTCTGGGTGTCACTGGTAATTGCAGGGGTCAGCCTGTGGCTGACCGAGACCAGCTCCTGTAGCAGGGATGTGGGTTTCGGAGCCAGAAAAATGATGGTGTCCACCCTGCTCATGTTCAAGGACAGGAACATTTTAATGGCAGGCATGGTGAGCATGCTGTGCGGCATATCAGTTATCGGGGCATCCTACGTGCTGCCTTTCTTTGCCAGCGGCACTGTTTCTCCCGTCCAGATGGGTTTTATTTTCATCCCTTATGCCATAACTAGCAGCCTGGGCGCTTCCGTCACCGGTACACTGAGTGACAGCATTGGCCGGAAACCTCCCCTCATTGCTATGATCATCCTGGGAGGTGGCGCATTGCTGCTAATGTCACATGTGACCCTGAGCCCATTGGTGATAGCCATGAATTTTGCGCTTGTGGGACTGTGCCTGGGTCCTGTGGTTACCCTGACTATAGCTATTATGGTCGACCAGGTAGTGAAAAAAGACACCCGCCTTATTGGCACGTCACTGGGTGCATTTAATATGATCAGATGGCTGGGGGCAGCCGCCGGTCCTATGATCGCGGGACTGATCATGGAACTCGAAGGTGCCAGGACCAGTTTCCTGGTACTGGCCGCACTAACAGGTCTGGCAACCGTCATTGCTTTTTTCCTGAAGGAAACCATAGAATAGAACAATACCAGGTTGTAACGTGCGAAATTAAACATTTTTTATGGACTTTTTTAATAGTTAAGTTTATATACTATTAACACTAACTAAAGGTTAGTAACCAGACGTTACTAACTATAAGTTAATAACCTCATGTTACTAACTATATGTAAATAATCACCCAAATATCAGGATGAACAGGTCTATGGAGTCAACACAACTGCTGGATTTGCTTGGGAACGAGAACAGGAGGAATATAATCCAACTACTCGCCTCCAGGCCCTATTATGTAAGCGAGATTTCCGAGCGCCTTGGTGTAGGTCCCAAGGCAATACTGGGGCACCTGGAGCAGCTTGAGCAGACCGGACTGATACGTGCAAAAACCAATAAACAGCGGCGCAAATACTACCACATAACAGAGAACCTGAAACTGGAAGTATTTGTGTCGCCGTACTCCTATACTGTAGAAACATGCACAGTCCTGCAGCAGCCACAATCGGAAAAGCCGAAAAGTCCCCACCGGGGTCCCACGGATGATTCAAAATCCGTTGAAACACTGAAAAAACTGAACACGGAATTGTTCGAACTGGAATCCCGGAGGCGGCAGCTTTCAGACCAGCAGCACAAGATCGAAGGGGAAATGACAGATGTTATGGCAGAGTGTGTCAAATGGATCCATGAAGTGGCAGAGAACTACCCTGAAGCGGAGATATTGATGGCGGTCCTGAAAAAACCGCAGGATATGCGCTCTCTTTCCATGAGCATGGGGCTGCCCGAATATTTCATGGAAGAACCGATCCGGTCACTGATGGACAGAGGAATAATAAACGAACGGCAAATAAACAACAGGCAGTTATTGACCCTGATCTGAAGCGACAAGTAATAAATACTATTCATTAACAGACATATATAGGGAAAGAGAAGGTAAAGGAGGTAATAAAATGGCCAAGGAACTGACACTCAGGGTTGCGGAATCCCACCACCGTGATGTGGGGCGCGACATCGCACGTATCGAGCGGGATAAGATGGAACTGCTCGGTCTGGTAAGCGGCGATTATATAGAGATCGTTGGTAAGGATACCACATATGCCATCGTATGGCCGGCTTATCCTGAAGACCGGGGAAATGACCTGATCAGGATCGATGGTAATATTCGCAATAATGCCGGGACCAGCCTGGATGATAAAGTAAAGATCAAGAAAGCAGAGGCTAAAGAAGCAAAGAGGGTTACACTTGCACCTACCCAGGCCATCAGGCTGGTAGGCGGTGCCCAGTATATCCACAGGCTGCTGGAAGGCAGGCCTATTAGTAAGGCACAGCAGATCCGGGTAGAAACTGTCAGCAACCCCCTGAACTTTGTGGTATTATCCACCACCCCGACCGGCCCTGTATTTGTGGGAAAGAGCACGATCATCAATCTCAAGGATGAGATTGTGGATGAAAGCAAACTTAAAGGGTCGACGAAGACAACTTATGAGGATATCGGGGGTTTAAGGCGCGAGATCGAACTTGTCAGGGAGATGATCGAACTCCCACTGCGCCATCCCGAACTTTTCCAGAAACTGGGAATTGACCCGCCCAAAGGTGTACTGCTACATGGTCCGCCTGGAACAGGCAAGACCCTGATAGCGAAGGCAGTGGCTAATGAGACAGATGCTAATTTCGTATCCATCAGCGGTCCCGAGATCATGTCCAAATACTACGGCGAGAGTGAGAAACATCTCAGGGATATGTTTGATGAGGCAGAAAAGAACGCACCTACTATCATATTCATTGATGAGATAGACAGTATCGCACCAAAACGTGGTGAGGTCACAGGTGAGGTAGAACGCCGGGTAGTGGCACAGTTGCTCAGCCTGATGGACGGGCTTAAGAGCAGGGGCCAGGTGATTGTAATTGCGGCTACAAACCGGCCAAATGCCATTGATGAGGCTCTGCGACGTGGCGGACGGTTCGACAGGGAGATCGAGATAGGTATCCCTGACATGAATGGCAGGCTGGAGATATTACAGGTACACACCAGGGGCATGCCCCTATCCCCTGAACTTAATGGTGAGGGCAACGATGCAGGTGAACTGAAAAGGATTGCGGAGCGTACACATGGGTTTGTGGGTGCCGACATGTCATCCTTGTGTAAGGAAGCGGCCATGCACGCACTGCGAAGGTTCCTTCCCGAGATCGATATGGATGAGGAGATCCCTGCCGAAATCATAGACAAATTGGAAGTTACTAACAAGGACTTCGATGAGGCGTTTAAGAATATCGAACCCTCTGCATTGAGGGAAGTGTTCTTTGAGATACCCCAGGTGCGGTGGACCGACGTCGGTGGACTGGAGGCCATCAAACAGGAATTGATAGAGGCAGTGGAATGGCCGCTCAAGTACCCTGAAGCTTTCGAGGCCATCAACACAAAACCACCCAAGGGTATACTGCTCTTCGGGCCTCCCGGTACAGGCAAGACCATGCTCGCCAAGGCAGTAGCCAACGAGAGCGAGGCTAACTTTATCAGTATCAAGGGACCTGAAATGTTGAGTAAGTACGTTGGTGAGAGTGAGAAAGCCGTACGTGAGACTTTCAGGAAAGCGAAACAGGCCAGTCCGGCGATAATATTCTTTGACGAAGTGGACAGTATCGCACCCACCAGGGGAACAAGTTCAGACAGCCATGTCACTGAACGGGTCATCAGCCAGATACTGACTGAAATGGACGGCATGGAGGAACTTAAGGATGTACTGGTAATAGCAGCTACCAACAGGCCTGATATGGTGGATTCGGCATTGCTCAGACCTGGAAGACTGGATAGGTTGATCTATGTAACGCCGCCTTGTGTTGATGCCAGGAAGGCAATCTTTGAGATACACTTAGATGGTAAACCGCTGGATGACAAAGTGGACCTGACCGAGCTGGCCAGGATGACAGACGGATATGTGGGTTCTGATATTGAGGCTATTTGCCGGGAAGCATCCATTATGGCACTCAGGGAGAAGATCACGCCCGGAATGGACAGGGAAGACGCTAAGAAGATCAAGGATTCCATTGTCATCACAATGGATAATTTCGATAGTGCCATGACCAGGGTTAAGCCCACTACGTCCAGTGGTAAACTCCAGGATTATGAAAAGCTTGCCAGTGAATTCGCCAGGTATGCTATTGTGGGTTCAAAGGATGAAACTGAGGAAAAATACAAGATATATGCATGAAAATAAATTAACAAGGTGATTGATAATGCGGAATAGACGACGAAAGGATTTATTTGAGGATATTTTCGGAGATATGGATGACATGATCAGAAGTATGTTCGAATCCAGGATCGACACTGAAGAGATGGGTAAGCCCCTTGTATGGGGATATTCCATGACCCAGCGCGGGAACGAACCGCCTGAGATAAGGGAGTTCGGTAACGTGAGCTTGAGGGATGAAATGTTCTCCGGGCTTGGGTTGGAGCATCATGGTGGTGTTGCACATGTGGAACCGGGTGTGCGCAAGCCTCTTGTTGATATCATGGAAGCTGAGGATAGCTTGCATGTGGTTGTGGAAATGCCTGGTATTACCAAGGAGGATGTCAGCCTTGAGATTTCCGGGACTGTGCTGAACATTACGGCAAAGAATGAGGACCGGAAGTATTCCGAACGTGTGGAACTGCCTGCCAGGGTGCTGGCTGATTCGGCTAAGGCTACTTATAAGAATGGAGTGCTGGAAGTGGTGTTCAAGTACGACAGGTCTGATAAGAAATCTATTAAGGTCGAGTAGGTATTGATATAAGATTTGCGCCGGTTGGGTGTGGTTCTTCCGGCGTTGTTTTCTTTTTATTCTCTCCGGTATTTTGTTTGTCTTTTTTTCTTGTGCTTCAAAGCACGCCGTCGCACTACTCCTGAATTAATTCGGAGGTGTTTGTGGAATTTATAGTGAGTTCGCTTTTTCCAATCCTGCGCCTGCCGTATATTACTATGAATTCGTCTTTGGGACGAGCGGACCTTTGGTTGAGGGGCGAAAGTTCCCTTTGTCTGTTGGTGAATACACTCAGGAGTGTTATACTTGAGAGTGTATTATTTAGAATTCGCGATGGGGTGGGTGGGTGTTTATATATGGTTGATCATATGATTGACCGGTTGCTTATATATGGTTGGTCATATGATTGAACAGTTGCTTATATACTAGTGGTCAATTGGATAACCAACTAAACTGCTGCTATACATCTTACATATCAGTGCCTGCTTTTTATTCATTCAGCAGATGTGGATTAACCCGCTGGAATGCAGGGGCGCTGGTAAGACCCTGCTTAGCTTAGAGATAGGCAGGAATTATACACACATTCGATATCAGTTACTGAATTCTGAGCGTTAATAAGATAATCCTTCGATTTCGAACACATCAGAACTTCTTAGATGTGGAATGTTTAGAAATTTGCATGCGTAGGGAATTCTCGGGTTGCCTTTATCCCCTGTGTGCTTTTCACTTGAGACAACATATGCATTTTTCGTTCGTCCCAGTGCCAGAATCCAGGGGTCTGCATCAAAAATTCGTCCTTTATGGCCAACATTCTCAATTTCTAAGTAAATCTTTTGTAACTCTTCTATTTGAACCTATCTTTCCCACGGTTAATCATCGATTTCTGATGGGATTTAATTAGAAATATCGCCATCTGCTCATGTTTTTTCTATTTTTTTGTTGCTCAATATTATGGTTTTTCAATAATTGTTACGACCAACATTTTAGTTCTTTGATCAGACTGATTTGATGTCTAAGGATGGCGTTTTAAAAAGCAAAATTATAAATAGATTTACGACCAATAACTTTTTGTCATAAAAGTTGATTGATATGCCAAACATCACTGAATTGATATCACAGTCTTATAACCGTAACAGAGTTCAAGTAAATAATAAACTTCAAAGCATATAAATACTTTGGATGTTGGCAAATCAACCACTTGATTATATTTCAGAGTGAATACATAATGAAAAATAACCGCAATTGTGTAAACTAATCATCAAAGTGTTAAGAATTACGACCAACAATTAGCTAAAATCGCGAAGGCACTATGGTGCTGCATATCGGTTTTAATTTTCAAGTGGGAAACTTGGGCTGTAATACGAACATTTTCAAGATGAATATCTTCTCCATTTTCAATTTGTTCTAATATATCGGAAGCATTAACTTCAGTAAGTTCCTGTGCTTGACATCCAGTTGACATCATCGAAACCAATAAAATATGCAGGAACAACC
>JAUWRA010000216.1 GCA_030610815.1 Methanosarcinales archaeon | reverse complement strand
TAAAAAATGCCCGGCATGGCCCCTGCCAGATACTAGTAATATCTCATCCAGTCCTGCATCGATCAGGGTCTGCAGCGGGTAGTAGATCATGGGTTTGTCGTACACGGGCAGCAGGTGTTTGTTGGTTACTTTGGTCAGGGGGTAGAGGCGGGAACCGGTGCCGCCTGCGAGGATTATGCCTTTCATGGTTTTAGTGGTCCTGATAAACGTAGAAATAAAGTGTTGATTTTAATGATAAATTAGTTTGTTATGAGTAGTAAATATTGTATTAGTTACTTAACTGTTATCATTAGATTTTGGCTAACATCCCTTGTTTTTGGGAATGTGGGACGCGCTAGCGATGGTTGTTGAAATATAATATGAAAGTTATATTATATGTTAGCCCTGCAACCGCTGCCCGTAAGGGCGGTAGGGTGCAGCCAACCGTGGTGGTTCATGTGGCATCGGTTTGGAGGGTCAGGGGAATTGAGTAATTTTAGGCCGGGTGAGTGGGTGAGTATATCTGCTGGTTATTGGCCGGGAAGCGTGGTAGGCGTAGGCCATGTCGGTTAAAATATATAATCTAAGTAATATTGCACCGCAAAGAACGCAAAGGACGCAAAGTTAAGGTAACAATGTCTTTGCGTTCTTTGCGGCCTTTGCGGTGAATGCTTTTCATACTAAAACTACACTTTAGCTGCACTTCACCTGCTGCCCTCCTGTGTACCTGACTAGCAGCCAACCGTGTAGATCAGCATATCCCGGGTAATTTGTTCCGATGAAAAAAGATATGCTGTAAAGCATCCACCAAAACACTTTCATGGCCCCGGTCGTGGCACTCAGCCCTCGCCTTTCGCACTTGCGTATAACGGCTCATCTTAATTAACTCGGCTTATACACACTTTTCCTATGTTCAAATTTATGGAGTATAATTGTATCATTCCGGACTTCATAGATTAATCGTGATTTAGCTACTCTGATACTCAAAAGACCAGCAAGTTCATATTTCAACGGCTTTCCAGTACCAGGATTGAGGATTATTTTTTGAATATTTTTTTTAATTTTTACTTGACAGCTTCGATCCTTAATTTTTCGAAGATCATGTTTGAATTCATCTGTATAAATTAACCTCATTCTTCACTCCAGAAGTCATCCAAATCGTCAATATCAGAAAGTTCATGAACATTTCCAGAATCCAGATCTTTCAAAGACTTTCTTATTCCTTCCAATAGCTCCTTATCGTTCAAGATTTCGATTGTTTCAATAATATCATCTAACTCATCTCTTATGTGAAACATGGATCTTAAAATATCAGAACGATAATGACTGGCTGATTCGTTGATGGGTGTAGTGGTCAAATAATCACCTATTTGTTATATTGAATCTTACTTTCCGCACATCTCATTGGGCTTTTAATCGTATTTATTCCTGTTGACATAGAATCAAGAATATTCAGTATAAACACTCGGGGGTATCTTCAATAAATCCAAAACAAGTGCCTGGACATCATTCAGTTTTGGGTTGAACGTTTTAACCAGTACTCCATTATCAGTAAGATGGTGACGCTGTATATTGTTGAATAAATTCAACACCCTATCCGTTGTAGGTGAGGCACTTTGACGCTTTTCGGGATATATTGGAATGCCTTCCAATCCAGCCTTTTTCATGTTTAATCTAATTTCGCGTTCAATCACCGACTGGACTAAAAGGGCAACGAAAAAGACAAATAACAAAGCTTCAACACGAGTGATGTTTTTCAAGAGAACAGGTGCTATACCA
>JAUWRA010000103.1 GCA_030610815.1 Methanosarcinales archaeon | reverse complement strand
TTATACAACCTGAAACCGTAGAGGATGTGCTTCTGAAGAGCCGGATGAGGGAAATCTTCATGTCCGGTTCTGTGAGGGGGCTCATAGTAACCTCGGGGCTATTACCCCACCAGGAGGTGCGCTATGGGCTCTACTCGACAGCGTTTTTACTTTTCTCTGTGTACCTCTGCGGTTCACATTGAAATGCTGTCCAACCCCCAATTCGTTCTCTCACTTCTATACCCTCTTGCCGCCCCGGCATCTGCACTTTACCCTGCCACTGCAGCCCGCCAGGGCGGCAGTGTGGCAGCCAGCCTTGTGTCATCTGCGAACATCCGGCTCCCACACACCCGTAACCTTCCCGCCCAGCGCCAGACGACCCATTGCCCTGTTCACATCCTTACCCACAGGTGACGGCACTGCATACTCCAGCGGCGTCCCGGGTAGGGGTGTGAAGTAATGGGAATGTATGCGCCCGCCTTTATTTACCACAAATTCAACCAGTTCCAGTGTCTCCTGCTGGTCAGCGACTGTCTCACCGGGCAGCCCGAATATAACATCCACAATAGGTGTCAGGTCATATTCCCTGCATAGTTCGACAGCACATTCCACGTCCTCGACCGTATGACCCCTGCTGATGCCATCCAGCACGTTCTGGCTGCCGCTCTGTGCACCCAGGCTCAACGATGAGTTGTGGCAGTACTGCTTCACCAGCTCAAGCATCTCCCCGGTCACGAACTCGGGCCTGACCTCTGACGGGAATGTGCCAAAGAATATCCTGCACCTGTCAGGGATGGCCTCCAGCAGTGCCTGTATCCTATCAGGTTCGGGCCCCTGCCCGCTTGAGCCGTAGGCAAAGGCATTGGGTGAGACGAACCTTACATCCCGCATCATACCGGCATATTTGGCCACTACTTCAGGGCTGCGGTGCCGCATCCTGTGTCCAAACAGGCGTGGGGTCTGGCAGTAGCCGCAGTTATATGGGCAGCCCCGGCTGATCTCGATATAGCCCTTAAGCCCGTCTCCTGAGAACGGAGGATACTTATCAAGGTCAACGGGAGGTCTTTTTCCATTGATCACGCACCGCCCCCCATCCTTATATGCTATCCCCTTCACATCAGCCGGATCACGATCACCATTGCCGATACTGCGAATAAGTTCGGGCAGTGTCTCCTCACCCTCGCCGACCACCACGTAGTTGAAATATTCAAGGCATTCACCGGGCCTTGCTGAAGGGTGCGGGCCGCCTGCAATGTAGATAGAATCAGTGGATGAGTTTCTAATTTCATCAAAGACCCTGTCTGCCTGTGCAGTAGCAAAACTATACGCCATAATCCCATCAACCGGCCCATGCACCACCTGTGCCCCCGGGACCAGTGGCATAAGGGCGGCAAGGCTGTTGCGGTTCTTACTATTAAGCCTGAAATTCACACAGCCCAGGTTTGAACCCCCTACACCTGGATCGGGACGAGTGTTACACACAGCAGGCCTGCTGTAAAGACCAGCGCACCCACCAGTATCCTGCTATTACCCAGGTAATCCGAATCCTCCAGGGGTTCGGGGTGACCCGCTGCTGCAAACAATGTGATGAACAATCCCCAGAACAGCAACATACCACCATTTTGGTGCATCACGAAATAGATGAACAATGAAAGGGAAAGCAGAACGAAAGGTACCACGGCAGATACATAGGCCGACTTAGGACCAAGCATGGCACGCAGCATATGTCCACCGTCAAGCTGGCCCGCAGGTATCAGGTTCAGTGCGGTCACAAGCATACCCACCCAGCCTGCAAAGGCCACTGGATGCATAACAGTTTCAGTCCCTATCCCTCCTGTAAGGTTCCCGATAATAACAAACAGGACCGGGAGTGACAGCTTTAGGAACATTGAGCCCTCCGGGATAACTGTGTCCAGTGGGGTAAGAGATAGGCCGATCACTGTTACAATTATTGATGCAACCAGTCCTACAATCGGGCCTGCCACCCCCACATCGAACAGGGCCTTCCTGTTTGGGATCGGTCCTTTATGTTTTATCACTGCACCCATGGTCCCGAATAAACTGGGGAAGGGAATAAAATACGGCAGTGAGGTTTTCATACCGTGTATTCTTGCTACAATGTAATGCCCCATTTCATGGGAACCCAGCACGAACATAATGGCCAGGGTGAAAGGCAGACCTTTCAATATAGCTGTAGGATTGGAAAAAGGGTCAATACCGAACATCATGGAACCCACGAACATGGTTGTGATAACTGTAAGGAATGCCAGTACCACATTAATCCAGACTCGGTCTTTCTTCCGGGTAACAGGGCTTATTACAAGTACATACTCACCCAGTTCATAGGCCATCCGGATGTCATAGCCCATACTTGAAATCGGGACCCAGAGCCGTCTGATGACGTCCTTCGGGTCATCTTTTGGATTGCCGTAAAAAAAATATGAACCATCTTCAAGTGCATATTCATATATACTGAAATCCGGCACTTCGGACTCGATGATCTTAAAAATAGCAGATTCGGTAATAGCAGATTCAGTTTCAGACTTGTCTGTTCCATTATCTTCAGTATGGTTCATAAATTCAGTTTGGTTCATAAAATATCAACAGCCCCCAGGGTCCCATCGACCCTGACCCGATCCCCGGTCCTGATAGTATCTATGGCATCCGGTTCGGTGCAGTCCACCATTGGTATGTCTGATATTATGGCCCCTACAGCCACAATAGGTTCGGCGGACCTGTTTATAACTGCCGCCGGAGCCGTCCCGTTCTTTTTCAACTGGTACATCACATACGACCCCACTGTGGAACCCTTTCCCGAAGGGAACACAAGGACCTTCCCTGTCACATCCTTACCTTCAAGTTCGTGTCCCTTCTCAACCACTACACCTGTGTCAGGGTCTATACTGCCGAGAAATGAAATGGACTGGGTGGTAACCAGTGCCTCACCTTCGGCCTGTCCCCTGGAGATCGACCTGCCTTTTAAGGTCCTAATCGCTATCCTCTCCTGCCAGACATTCGTTGATGTGGGCAATCCTGGCCCCTACACCACACAGGTTCGGGATATACTTGAAGGCTTTACCCGAATCTGTCAGTACACATCTGAAACGGTCTGTGGCTGGTGATACCACCATGCAGGTATCCACGAACACTTTTGCGCCGCTGTCCTCGATCCTGCGCACCAGTCCGGGATTAGCATCCCTGACCCTGCGGGACGTGCATACCCATACCTCTTTTGTAGGGGTATGGTCTTCAAGTAAGCGTGCCGCTTCTTCCAGTTCACTGGCAGAGTAATGGGGGCAGCCCAGTGCCACGAGGTCAGGTTCATTCCCACATCCTTCATCAAATACATCATCTATCTGCCTGCGCTCTATGATAATAGTCTCATCCGGGAACTCCTGCTGCCCTGATTCTGGGGTGACACCCTCTACATGATATAATGCAACGGCACCAGAAGCTGCCATGGCCGCACCCAGGGCTTTTAATTCAGTATCGTGCGGCTTTGACCTGAGCCTGAACATAGGTACGCCTGAACCGACCTCAGCTCCTGCCAGGCAGCCCAAGGCACCATAATCTGCTCCTGTTAATTTACAATCCACTTCAAATCCGATAGTGGGAACCCGGTTCTCGTCCAGGTGGTAACCGTAATTGGCGGTTTTTCCGATAAGCGCAGCCGACAGTGCAGATGGTCCGCCTTCGCGGTTGGTCCTGGCACCTATAACCGAATTGGCATAGGATATTGCCGAGCTTTCACTCCATGCCAGGTGGTCGCCAAAAGCAGCCAGTTCTTTATCAATATGATAGGGAGTGCAGGTGCATTCACATCTCACGCCCAGGCTGTGGTATGCTTCTATGATACTGGCCTGTCTGGATGCAAACTCTGCATCCACACCCATCTCCTGCCACCGCTCCAGGTCCATACCTGCAGGGTTCAGGATGGAAGGCACTACAACTTTGCCTTCAAGGTCTGATATCCATTCCAGGCCGGCATCACCTATGGTCTTGTAGCTTACGCCTGCTATTTGGGCGCTCTTTACTGGTATAAGTGAGTCAGCGCCATAGATATCGCCAAGGGTTGAAATAATCTCCATGGCTTTTTTAAGCGTGGGACCATGCTCGCCTTCCAGGATAGACTCTTCTTCCTGTGTCAGGTACAAGCTTTTAGTCCTCCCCCGGGGTCACCCGTTTGAATTTATGCTCTTCTCCCAGTATCATGGTTGCGTCCAGCCCCATCTTGGCAGTATTCCCGTCAGGAGAACACATAGGGTCTAGGCTGCTGCCCCGCACGTCAGGGTACACGACCAGGTCTTTGTCTGCCCTGAACCTTGTTGCTATGGCATATTCCACATCAGGCAGGTCAAAAATGTCAATGTCATCATCCACCACTATTACATGCTTCAGGCTTTTATGTGCCGAGAACGCTGCATCGATAGCCTTGCGCCCGTCGTTGTCTGCGGTCTTGTGTATCCGGACAATGGCATGCAAATATGAACAACCACCTTCGGTCAGCACCACATTGCGGGCATCACAAACTTCCCCCACCCCTTTCAGGATCAGGGGTTCATAAGGTATGCCCATGAGCATCTTGTGTTCGCCTCCTGCCGGCATGATAGCATGGTAGATGGGGTCAAGTCGGTGCATGACTTTTGTGATCCTGATCAGCGGTTGTTGCCTGATGATATCTATGGTATCTGTGATATCCACAAAAGGACCTTCAGCTACAGTGGTATCAGGTTCAATATATCCTTCCAGCACCCATTCGGCATGCGGGATACTGATACCGTTATCAAGTTTGAATAGCTCGACAGGCTGGCCAAGTAGTGCTCCAGCATACTGGAATTCCTTTCCTTCTGGTACTCTTGTGGTGGTTGCCAGAAGTATAACAGGATCTATGCCTATAACTATTGCAATGGGCAGTGGCTCACCTGCTATAGATGCAGCCTTTTGCAGATTATATGTATGCCGGTTCTCTACAAGACGACCCACTAAGGTATCTTTGCCCGTTACCATTAATCTGTGGATCGATGCATTGCACATGCCACCGTATTCTGAAACTACTACTCCGGCTGTGATATAAGGTCCGCCGTCTTTTTGGAAATATGTCAGTATCGGGACCTTGCTAAGGTCTACTTCAGGTTCTATGACCTCTGTAGCGGGTGTGTTATCTACCAGTATCACTTCACCATCAGGTTCTTTTCCTGCGAGGTAATGAACCATTTTATCTGGTGTAGTTCCCAGTGCTGCTGCCATACACTGCCGGTTTGCGATAATATTTATTACTATTTTATGCCCCATCACATCATTAAAAAGAACAGGGCCTTTTATTTTATGTGCTGATCCTGATACTTCCAGGTAAGGAGAATAACTATCATTGATCTCATGTAATAACTGGTCTGACCTTAGTTGTTCAATGAAATTTCTAAAACTCATTTTGCCTCTGTTAAAATCTTATAGCTGGCATATCTTATAATAGCTTTTACAGAATTTCAATGATTATAATATTACATCCATTATAAAAATAGCTACTGCCATAATATTGTTAAAAAAAAAATACGCAAAACTTATATAAGTTAGATACCAAGATAATTCGACTTGCAAAGAATCATTAATATGGATTCTGCTTGTTAATTTGATAAAATTAATTAAAAATCTCGCCCGATGGAGGAAAAAATTCAATGAGTGACGTAAGTAACTTTAGCTATTATTCGGGAATTTCAGATTATGGTGAAATCTCCGCATTTATTATAATGATTGGCATTGCAATGTTCGCAATTCTAATATTTTTATTAGGAATGTATCTGAATATGCAAAAATGGGGCGGCGGAAGCGCGTCTCATTTCTTGAAGATCTTTTTAAAATCTATTAATCATGAAAAATTGGGACACCATAAAAGGCAAAGCCTTGTAATCACAATAATATTTGATATATTATTGCAGCGTAGAATACTCAAACGCAGCCCGTTTAGATGGGTGATGCATATGCTGATATTCATAGGATGGATCGGTATGTTCATTTTTTCAATGATCTTTGCAGTATTTGAAGTGCTGCATGAGATCGGGATCGGACATTTCGACCTGGTGGAAATAAGAGGCAGCCTTGGCTTTGGTAATGAAGTGTTTGGATATATGCTGTTGATAGGACTTATCATCGCAATTGCAAGACGCCTGGCAATTTCAGATGTTGTCAAACGTACTCAAATGTTTGACTGGGTACTTGTTCTAGGTACACTGGTCATTACATTAACAGGTTTTATAGCAGAGGGTTTAAGAGGACCGGTACTGGATGCTACATCCGGTGCATGGACATTTCTTGGTCCCAGTGATTTAGCCGAGATCCTTGCACTGTCCCATGTAGCAATTTCACTGCTGTTTTGTATTGCATATATTCCGTACAGCAAGTATATGCATATGTTAGCGGCACCAATGGTCCTTCTTGTAAATGGCGGAGGAGAGTAACATGGCAGATGAAGAAAAACCCAGACCTGTAATTCCAAAAGGAGAGCCATACATCAAGACTGATGTAATTGATCCTACTTTTATGATGCAGTACGATGCCTGCACAAGATGTGGGGAATGTGATAAATGGTGTCCTGTTCTGGATGCAAAAGACGGGGACCGTAAATATTCCCCGATGGACAAGATCAGCCGGTTCAGGGCATTTATGGGCCAGAGTTACGGCTTAAAAGCAAAATTATTCGGACCGAAACGGCTTGATGAGGATGACATCCAGGATTTTGCCGATGCCTTTTTCCACTGTAGTACATGTGGAGTTTGCGCTTCGGTCTGTCCGGCCGGTATAAATACAGTTGACATGTATGAGGCCACCAGACAACAGCTCGTCATGAGGGACAATGGTCCATACGGAAAGACTATCATGTTCCCCAAGCTTATTGGTGAGTATCGTAATCCGTATATGAAAGACCAGAAACAAAGACTGGATTGGATACCTGATGATGTTGAGATAGCCGAAGAGGCAGATGTGGCTTATTTTGCAGGATGTACTGCCGGATTTAACCAGCAGGTACTGGGAGTCGCTACAGCCAGGGTCTTGAATCACCTGAATGTTCCATTTATATATCTGGGAGAAGAGGAAACGTGCTGTTCTTCTGCTCTTATAAGAACAGGCCAGCCCCACAAAGGTGATATCCCTAAACTAAACGCCCTACATAATGTGGAAGCACTGGAGGCAAGGGGAGTCAAAAAGGTGATGTTCGCATGTGCGGGTTGCTACAGAGTTGCAACTATTGACTGGCCGAAACTGATCGGCAGGAAACCCAACTTTGAAGTAGTACATGTGGCTGACCTACTTGCAGACCTTATCAAGCAGGGTAAGATCGAATGGAAGAAATCCTTTGATAATAAGATCATTACGTATCACGACCCGTGCCATCTTGGACGGCATTGTGGTGTGTATGAAACACCAAGAATAGTATTAGATAACCTGCCAGGCCTTAAATTCGTGGAAATGGACAGGATCAAGGAACTTCAGCGGTGCTGCGGAGCAGGCGGCGGCGTAAAGGCCGGAATAGCTGATGTAGCGCTTGATATCGCATCCGAGCGTGTCAGGGATGCACAGGCTGTTAATGCAGATATCCTGGCATCATGCTGTCCGTTCTGCCGCCGGAATATTGGTGATGGAAGGGATAATGTATATGACCAGCAGGGTTCCACGAACTTCGATCTGAGAGATAATCCTGAAAATACGATGCAGGTGGAAGACATGATCGTGCTTGTGGCTGAACTCATGGGTCTGTCTACGAAGATCAAATCCCAGGAAGAAGAGGATAAAGCAGCAGGAGTTGAGGCAGAAGCGCCTAAACACCTGATAGATCTATAATCTGGAATTGGCGCATGTCATGCGCCAGATTTTTTTTTTGTCGTTTTTCACACTTTCTGCAATAAATTATATAAATTTTTATTTTTTTGTAGCATATGGTGTATAACTTTGTGTACTCATTTTAATCCGATCTGTGGGAGGATTTTCTTGAATAATAGTAAAATACTATTAGTCATTATCTTATTCTATGGCAAAAGATAGTGAACTGACCGATGACGAACTTGAGGAGCTTCTGGTGAAGCAGTTTAAACAGCAGCCTGCGAAATGCAAGATGAAGCCTGCTCCAAAGTTTGTCAAGAAGGATATTGCACTGCAGGATGAGAAAATATAGGGTGTTACGGCAACAATTAGAATGAGAGGGAGAAGTAAAATGGTATATGTAACAGGTTTTCGATGTTTCAAATGCGGCAAGCACCATCTACCGGGTGAGATCGAGAGCAAACCAATTCCCAGGTGTTCCGAATGTAACTCCGGACTGAATGCGGAGTATGATTATGATTCTATAAGGAAATCCCTCCTTACCGACCCGTTCAAGCGGGCGAGCCCCACCCACTGGAAATACTGGGCGTTCTTACCTGTACTGGACCTGTCCCATATCATTACTATGGGTGAAGGGGGCACGCCCCTGCTTGAGAACAATTCGCTTACCCTGGACATAGGATGCAAGCGAATGCTGGTGAAATACGAGGCCATGAACCCTACTGGTTCTTTTAAGGACCGGGGCTCGTCCCTGGAGATCACCAAGGCGATGGAGTATGGAAAGGAGATGGTGGTATTGGCCTCTACAGGCAATATGGGTGCTTCTGTGGCAGCATATGCTGCTTTTGCCGGGCTTGAATGTATCGTATTTGTGCCTAATATTGTGGCTGCGGCCAAGATCAAGCAGATAAAGGCGTACGGGGCTGATATCCGGTTCGTGGACGGTGATTACTCACTTGCGATGAAGCAGGCTGAGGAGTATGTGATAGCCCATAGGGATTCGTTCCTTACAGGCGATTATCCCTGGAGGGGGGAGGGTACCAAGACCGTAGGCTTCGAGATAGCTGACCAGTTATACTGGCGGGTGCCTGATGTGATCGTTGCACCTATAGGTAACGGGACTCTTATCTGGGGTATTTTCGCGGCTTTCCAGGATATGTATGAGGTGGGTGTTATTGAGCACAAACCTGCTTTTATTGGCGTACAGGTTGAGGCATGCCGCCCGGTTGTGGATGCGTGGGAGAAGAATTCGGGGGAGATCATTCCTGTGGAGGATCCTGAGACAGTGGCTACTGCCATTGCCTGTGGTGACCCTATTGACGGGCTGGGGGCTTTGCGTGCTATAAGGGAGACGGGGGGGCAGGCTGTGAGTGTGTCTGATAGTGAGGTGATCGAGGTGCGGGATTTTCTGGCAGTGCATGGTATTTTTGTGGAGCCGAGTGGTGCGGTGGCGTATGCGGGGGCGCGCCGGGTGTCCGGAGGGTTGGAGGGTAAGACTGTGGTGTGTCTGGCTACAGGGCATGGGCTGAAGGATATGTGGGGGATTGAGTGA
>JAUWRA010000029.1 GCA_030610815.1 Methanosarcinales archaeon | reverse complement strand
TTAAAAGGATGAGAGGGTAACAGGTTTTCTCACGGGAACGCATCCCAAACAAAATGCTTGTTATCCCTCTCGGCCTACTTTTCGAGTAGGCGACAAGATACTTTTATGTTGCTCTTGCAATAAGGTGTATATACGAACAATAACGCTCTGTGCTCTCTGTGAACTCTGTGGTTGATCTTCTTTGCCATGATCCATTTATCATACTTGATCAGAATAAATTAAAAAGTCTCATCTTTTTTGCAAGGAAAATTGCGTTTTTACACTTAACTTACGCCCTGCGCCCTGCGCCCGACCCCCAACGTCCAACCCCCGATATCCCGGATACCATCCATCTGCACCAGTATAATCGATACTCACCCAATGTTGAAGATAATCAAAAAGAAATTAAAACTAAGCCAAGGTCCGGATTCGAACCGGAATAAAACCGCTTACTGCCAGTACATGACAATGTACATATCTGCAGGCGATTGCGTAGCCGTTCCGCCACCTTGGCGCTTAGGTGGCTGTTAATATACATTATAGTAAATAATTCTTTTCATCAAGGCAATTAAGAAAATGGCATTATCTGCGCAACTTTAAGGTACAATAACGACAATTTCCAAATAATTCCAACGGTTTGGACAATATGATAGTCAATGCAGAATGCGTAGGGTGCGGCCAGTGTGTAGTATTTTGTCCCTGTGAAGCAATTTCAGTATGGGGCAGAGCAAGTATCAGTGACAACTGCACCCGGTGTTGTGCCTGTGTACCATACTGCCCGCTGGGTGCCATCAGGGAGGATGAGGCATGAAAGCCCTGATAATAGGCGGGGGCTTAGGCGGCCTTCTAACAGCAGCGCGGCTCGTAAAGGCAGGACACAGGGTAGAAATATTTGAACGCCTGCCTGTGGTCGGCGGACGCTTCATCAACCTGGATTACAAAGGCTATAAACTGACATCCGGCGCCCTGCACATGATACCACACGGCTCCCGGGGCCCGCTGGCATCCATGCTCAGGCAGGTGGGGGCTGATGTTAAGATAGTCACCTCATCACCCCCGGTCATGCTCAGGATCCCTGATAACGGCAGTTTCAGAGAGATATCCTTTGAAAAATTCTCCAGCCCCCTTTCCTGGACTGACAAACTGAAACTATTCTACCTCAATACCAAATCCAGATTCGTAAAACCCGATGATGAAAGTTTTAAAGACTGGTTCTTCCCCTTCATAAAGGACCCCTGGCTCATCAAATTTGCAAATGCTTATTGTGGATGGGCATTGAGCATGCGCTGTGATGATGTATCGGTCAGAGAGATGCTTGCAATAATTGACAATATGCGCCGCTATGGCGGTCCAGGCGTACCTATGGGGGGGTGCGGTGCCATCATCAATGCCCTGGAACAGGTCATACTCCCAGGCGGCGGCATAATACATACCAATAGTCAGGTAGACCAAATACTGATAGTGGACAACAGGGCAGTGGGAGTTGAGGCTGGCGGCGAGACTATACTGGGGGATGTGGTCATAAGCGATATCGGACACCAGTTAACAGCACAGTTATACGACCACCCTGACACCGATAAGTTCAAAGAATACACAGCAGCACTGAATTCGGCCAGACCAGCGCCAGGTATCAAGATATGCCTGGGCGCAAACAGGCCGCTGATAGGGCATAGCGGTGTATTGCTCACGCCTTATGCCAGGCGGGTAAACGGCATCAACGAGGTCACCAACATTGACCCGTCCCTGGCACCGCCTGGTAAACATCTGATCATGTCACATCAGGCACTACAATCCGATGATATCCAGTCTGAGATAGAACTTGGACTGAAGGACCTTGAGGATATATTCCACAAAGATGACTATGAAGTACTGATGGTCCAGACCTACCGGGACGGCTGGCCTGTGAACCGGGCAGGTTCGGGCTCGGATATGGGCAATACCACGCCCATCAGGGGACTGTATATCGTGGGGGACGGTGCCAAGGGCAAGGGCGGTATCGAGGTGGAAGGTGTGGCACTGGGAGTGGAGAACACTATTACTCTATTGCAGAATTTTAAAACGAATTAGACCAGATAGAATATATTCTATGTGGTGTAGTTTAAATAATTTATAGCGCCATGATTTTTCATTTTGGGTTATTTTATACTTTCTGCATGTCTGATACAAGACTAAAAATTCAATAAGTAAGATCAAAAAATTGTGGTGGGGGACAAAACGGGAATTGCTGTCCTCCATACACCTTTCAGTTCACCCGTGTTCATCACACAGGTCCACCGATCGGTGGATATAAGGCAGGCATAACTACCGCTACATCATCCTTTACGTAATACTTAAGGTATCTGCCCTCCTTTTCAAATCTAATCATATCATCCGCAAGAAATTTATGGGTGTGCCAGTACACAGTACTTTTATCCAGCCGTAACGTCTTTGCAAGCTCCTGATTTGTTATCCCCGGACTTTCCAGAATACTACACAGCAGGATTCTGCTTGTCTCACCTCTGATATGTGATGTAATGATCTTCTCATCGTTTTTCAGTTCAGACGAATTCTTAAACAGCTTTGTGAATTTGCTTACTTTCATTGAGGCGATATTGCTATCGGATTCGAGTTTGTGAACGTGATATTTTACAGTCCCCCTGTTTATCCCGAGATTACTGGATATCTCCGCTTTTGTGGTGCCGGGATTATCTACAATATATTTAGAGATGTTCTGCCTGTTCTGGTTCTTAACAAATCTTTTAATGCAGCTTATTACTGCTGGAAATATCTTGAATGAAACCAATAACGCCATCAAGAGTCCGGATACATAGTAGACCTGTATCCACAAAGGAAGATCCCGGAAAGTGATTGTAGCATCTGCTCCTGTCGAATCAACACCTATCCCATCTTCCACGTGGGGTCTCACGACATATCCACCATCGTCTGATAAAGCAGTGGTGCTGAAGATAAGAAAAATAAAAAGGGAGAGGAAGGTTATGTATCTTGTCATGTCATTGATGTATGAACATCAGATATAATAGTCTTCTGTTCCCACAACGCTGTGCCCGTAGACCTCGTAACGCCATGTACCTTTAGCTATACCACCGGGATTATATATATCAAGATTTATTCTCCCATCGACAGCACCATCTGCATTATCAAAATACGGACCAAGCACATAACTGTCTGGTGTGTATATCCTGAGCCGAAGAGAGTCTGTCGTGTCGCCCCAGTTCAAATCCACGTTCAGCGTATTGATGTTGGTGCTTACGATCTTGTTGTGCCAGTTGGTCTCTCCCTGTGTAATGGTGTCGAAGACCCACCGTATACCAGCGTCCCCGTCAGCATCCTTTGCAGGCGTTACGGTATAGCCGCCTGTTGTGTCTGTCTCATCTTCGCATACCGCTACACCAGCCAGTGAGGCTGAAAGCAGCAGCATTACGAGCAGTACTAAAATCTTTGTAGTCATTTAGATTCACCAACGATAGCAGATACATGACTGTATTTAAGTTTTATGTCCATATATTCCAACTGAAACGAAAAGGTTGCTGAAACAGTTCAGTTGGAAGATATGGACAGAAATTATTTAAGGAATTAGTCTTTTGGTAAGATGTGTGGCATCAGAAGGATGCCACAGGGGTTCGGATGTTCCGCAAGAGCAAACCGAACCCCGAGAAACGCTCTAAGGCATAATCAAGTTGCGCCTTATACTTACTAAAGGTTTTGGTCGTGCCTCCGGGAGAAGATAGAACATAAATCGAAAGAGGTAAAATAACATGAAAAGAACAAGAAAAATCATTGGTGTGGCTGTTGCCATGATGTTGCTTCTGGCGGTGTCAGTGGTACCAGCGATGGCATGCTCGTGCGAAAAAGAAGACAAAAATGTTGGAAATCCAGTAGTTGGAGATCCGACAGAAATAACAGGTACAGAAAAAAGTAAAATCCTTGATATGGCTCTGAAAAATAGCCAAGTCAAAGAATTGCAGAAACAATTGGTTGCTGATGGATTTGCGCAGAAGGATATTAAGGTTTATACCGTGCCAGTGACGTTGGAGGATGATTCTGTAGTTGAGGTTCAGATAGCTACAATCCAATTCGAATCACCAAGTGAAGATGCTCAGTATTTAAGCTTTGCCTACAATACACAAACAGGCGAGAGCATTGTAGTGCTTGGTCTCTGGTCATGTGTAGAATGCCTTGCGATAATAATAGTAGGTGGTGGTTTCGGTTGTCAAGCAGTCTGCGCAACTTTAGGCGTTTTAACTATGGGGTATGCTTGCGCTCTATGTATAGTAGGTATAGCTGCTATTGCCTTGTGTCCATGCTATGACTGTTGCTGTGCAACTGGATTTGGTGACTGTTGCGACATTGAGGAATGGCTTTGTGATTGAGGACTTAATATGCAAAATGTAAAGAGGGATATGAAGAAATGGGGCACTATAGGCCTCATTTCCTCTTTTTTAGTGATATTGCTTAGTATAATTACCATTTTAGTAAACCATTCTACCACTTACACTATTTCTGTTATGTTGATGGGTTTTGGGGCGTTTATCGCATCTTTTGTAATGCGTGAAGAAAGTGCAGAAAGACCTATGCTCCTACTGCGATTTATGAGTGGGTTTTGTCTTGCTGCAGCAATTTTTTCACAGGCCATTTTCATAAGAAATCAATATTTTGCTATGCTGTTGTACGGCATTATTGTTGTATGGCTCATATTGTTGATATTGTATATTTGGAAGAAATATAGATAATTACAGGGGGTGGTCGTTATAAATTACAAACTCAAAATACTTTCAATATCGGTCCTATTTTCGGTATTGGTAGTCGGTTGCATTGATGACACACAAACCAATACGCAAACTAATGCGCAAACCAATTACAGTTTAAAATACAACTTTGATAAAGGCGACAGGTTCGCCTACGACCTCCTGTCTTCCATTGAAACTCCAAAAAATACAAGGACGTCGATGCATGTTGAAATGGTAGTTTCAGATATTAGTAGTAATCTAATAAACATGCAGATTGGATCAACTGCCACAAGAAATGGAAATAAAACCGAATCCTCGTACCATATATCAATAAATGACTATGGAGAACTCATAGAATCAGACTCAGAAGACCTGATAATATCAGAGATACAATTAGAGTTACCTAATATATTAGTTTACCCTGAAAAAATGGTTCAACAAGGTGAAACATGGACAGATATCATAAGAAGGGACGGTGCTTTTTCATCAAAAGAGGGGGCGATTAACTATTCTGTAGTGGGCACAAAAGACTATACCTGTCTGGGTTTGAAAAATATATCTTGTGAAGCAGGTAATTTCTTGTGTATTGGCATCAACACAGATATAAATTTCACCTTGGAAATGAGCACAAAAACCCCAAATGGAACTGTTTATGCAACAACAGTTGGAAAAGTATCAGGAGAAAATTGGGTTGATTCAAAAAGTTGTTTTTTGGTTGATTCATTTTATGAGATACATCAAACTACAACAATAGATCTTTCTGAAGTATATGAAAATACTATGGGATTTAAAAGCTTCTACCAAGAAACTCCCACCCATTCCAGTATGAAATGTGAATTGGTCGGCGTCAATTAATGTGCAAGATTAAAGCTCCACGTAACGATGATTCCACAGATCTTTATAGTAAAACACGGAATATTAAGAGCGATATACGCGATGCATTAAATCGATTTGAAACTGAGTTTGGCATTGACATGACCCTATTTTGTCATTGGAATTTCTAGGATTTGAATGATGTCAGCCCAGCGGCAGGTATCAAGATTTGCCTGGGCACAAACAGGCCGCTGATAGGGCATAGCGGTGTATTGCTCACGCCTTATGCTAGGCGGGTAAACGGCATCAATGAGGTTACCGCTATAGACCCATCCTTGGCACCGCCTGGAAAACATCTGATCATGTCACATCAGGCATTACAATCTGATGATATCCAGTCTGAGATAGAACTGGGACTGAAAGACCTTGACGATATATTCCCCGGAGATGACTATGAGGGTATTGATGGTCCAGACCTACCTGGACGGTTGACCTGTGAACCGGGCAGGTTCGGGCTCGGACCTGGGCAATACCACGCCCATTAAGGGACTGTATATCGTTGGGGACGGTGCCAAGGGCAAGGGCGGTGTAGAGGTGGAAGGCGTGGCACTGGGAGTGGAGAACACTATTGGACTATTACAAAATTTTAAAACGAATTATGCCAGATAGAATATATTCTGTGTGGTGTAGTTTGAATAATTTATTGCTTGAAATTCCTAAAAAAACACCCTAGCACTGCGAAACGTCTAAAATCCCGTAGATACCAGCATCAATACCGCAGATACCAGAGGTATGGTAAGGTTATCGTCAAGCATGTGGCCGCGTATCTGCCAGGGTACGCCGTCGGCCAGTGTCGCACCCAGGGCGCCCAGTGCCACTGAATAGACTGGCAGCGGTGCCAGTCCGGGCGCATGGGCTGCAAGATAACCGGTAAAAAAACTTACCAGCAGCATTACCAGCAATATGGGTACAGGTTTTATTGGCAGGCGCATCTGCCTCACATCTGCTTTTTTACCCCACATCGCACCAGCAATACCCGAAGAAAAATCACCCAGGACCGCCATGGTCAGTGCAGTTATGGCAATGGTCTTCGGGAACAGTGCAATAACAATACAGGCCGCAGTAATAGAATAGACATACCCTGCCACCCTGTGCTCCTCGGATGGGCGCAGGAGGACTGCCGGATACCTGACAGACCCCTGCAGTCTCATCCATTCTAACTGCAGTGTCACGATCACGAGCGGGAAAAGCCAGAACAGGACAGTAAAACGGTCAGTGAAATAGTATATCACCAGGATGAGCATCCCTGCTAAGTGAATGGATTTACGGAGCAGTTCTTTTGAGAGAATGACAGACATAACTATGTAATATTATACAATTGGGGTGCCGGCATCCTCAAATCTGGTATAGCCGTATATCAGGTCATGTATGGTGTCTGCGATGGTATCAATGGGAGAGCGGACCTGCTTCATGGAATCCCGGTCGCGGATGGTGACCGTGCCGTCCTCCAGCGTATCGTAATCTACTGTGATCGAATACGGCGTGCCGATCTCGTCATTCCTGCGGTAACGCCTGCCTATGGTACCCGAATCATCATAAGCCGCCATCACGCCCTTTTTCTTAAGTGCGGATTCCATCTCCCGTGCAGGCCCTATAAGTTCCTCACGGGTCAACAGCGGCAGTACGGCAGCCTGTACCGGCGCTACTTCGCTCTTAAGTCCCAGTACGATCCTACCTTCATCCTCGCTCTTCACCTTGTCTTTACTCTGTACTTCGTCCTCGACCTTCACCTTGTCTTTACCCTGTACTTCGTCCTCGCCCTTCACCACGTCTTCGCCATGTACTTCGTCCTCGCCCTGCACTTCCTCTTCCCTGAAAGCATGTTCCAGCACCGCATAGATAATACGGTCTATACCGAATGAGGGTTCAATAACATGGGGCACGATGTTCTCACCGTGTATGGTCTCGGTCACCTGCTGTATCTCGTACATATCAGGGGGTATGTCCACCTGTTCCCCATCAACCTGGATACTGATCATCTGATTGCTTTTAGAATCGAACCCGTTTTTGACATCCATTGACTTCAATGCATCCATCACAGCCTTTGCCTTGCCCTTGAATGCAGGTCCTATCTTACCCATATCAGGTTTGACAACCACTTTTTCCACAACCCTGGGTTCATCATATTCCACATACACTGACAGGTCGGTCTTGCTTACCCTGCTGTGGGCTTTAAGGTCATAGTCGGTACGGTCGGCTATACCCACGATCTCTACCCAGCCGAACCTGTCCGACAGTATTTCGGCATCCCAGCAGTCTATTGCATAATGGGCCATTTCATCCTTCATGTGCTGCCTGAAGCGCAGCCGTTCAGGAGATACGCCCACCCGCACCAGGAACTGTTGGGTCATTGCAAGTGCATATGCCAGGAACTGGTGAGCGATGATACCCTGCTCCACGGCCTCGCCCAGGCTCATCTCTAACTGGGCCTGGCCTGATGACTGGGCCGGGTCTGAATACAGGATCAGCGCATAATCCCGGATGCTGTCGAAGCGGGGATGGCTCTTGTCCCTGGGGTCTACGAAGATCTCAGCCTCTGCCTGGGTGAACTCCCGTAACCTGATGATGCCCTGACGCGGTGATATCTCGTTGCGGTATGCTTTTCCTATCTGGGTGACGCCAAAGGGTAGTTTTTCTCTGTAGAAGCGCAGCAGCCTGGGGAAATTCACGAACATGCCCTGTGCGGTCTCGGGACGCAGGTAACCGATACGCTTGGAGCCAGGACCGATGGATGTGCTGAACATGAGGTTGAACTCGTACACGCCGCCCAGTTCGCCACCGCAGTCAGGACATTTGATATTATTCTCCTTGATAATAACAGAAAGTTCATCCGGGGTTAGCGTGTCAGGATTGCTGGCAAAATCCTCTACGAGGTGGTCCGCCCTGAAAGATTCGTGGCACTTCACACATTCGGTCAGCGGGTCTGAGAAGCCGCCAACGTGTCCCGAAGCCACGAACACGTCCTCTATTCCGATGGTAGGCACCTCAATCTCGTAGTAACCTTCGTTAATGACGTAAATATCGCGCCAGATATTTTCTATCCTGCGCTTGAGCATGGCGCCCAGGGGTCCGTAGTCATAGAACCCGGCTGTTCCGCCGTAGATTTCAAACGAGTTCCAGAGGAAGCCGCGCCTCTTGGCCAGTTCGATAACACTGTCATATATATCCATAGTTTATCACTTGCTTGCTATCACATGTTTGTTTAAGATTTGATTTGTAATGTCGGGAGGTTAAATATTATTTACCCTAATCACTCCCAATCACCTGCCAGGAGTTCATCAATATGAATGTTCTTTCCGGTCCTGACCATATACAGCCGGGTCCACCATATCACTATTAACGGCTGGATGGTCACCAGTATCAATACCTGGCTGCCCAGTGACCAGATAATGTTCAATCCTTCACTGCCAATAAGGGCAATTACCTCGCCTGCAAAAAAGAAAACAACTGCTACTGCAGTGGTAACTCCGAAGATGACCAGCCACAATGCAAATACACTAAGCTTGTTATCCATGAAGAACTCATATCCCCTTATGATCCCATCCATAGCCCCTGTTCTTTCTATAACTATGGAATACAGCACGATTGCAAGTACCACATTCAGGATCAGCAGGTAAACAACCCACATTACTATGCCCATGAGCAGTAGCAGTATGCCTGATGTGAATTGGGTGGATTCCAGGACTTCCATGTAGTTCCTGGTCAAAATGGCACCAGGCACCATGAAAATGATCCCTGCGATCTTCATCAGCATTATCACGAAATTAGCAAGGAATATATTGATAAAATTGCTGCTGCCTGCATTGTACATATCTGCAATAGAGGTATCACCCCTTGCTGTTGCGTTCTGGCTCATACCAACTGCACCTGCAAAGAAATATGCATCGAACAAAAATAGTATAAGGATGACCAGGAAAGCTATGATTATTGCGCCGGTGAGATTTTCCATAATGGAAACCGACATCAGGTCAAATAATTCATCCTCTGCCATGGAAGCCATACCTGAGAGGTTCTGGCCGAAAAATAATAACATTGCTGCTATGGCAGCAAAGAACATGACAGTGAACTGTACCACATAGTTGGTGAGCAGTGGGATACAGATGTTAAGGTTGCGGGTCCAGGAATGGAATCCCTTGGTTATGATATTCTCCAGGTTCTCGCTCATGCATACTAATATATGATTTCACTATAAAAAATATGCGAATTCCGTGGGCCTTGGGATAAAATGTATATGAATTCTATGCCATGGGGTAAAATGTATACGAATTCCGTGCGATGGGACAAAATAGAAACTAATTCAGAAGTGTACCAATGTTAATTCTCTCTTTTACCTGCTATGAAATCCTCTGTGTACTGGTATGCCACATCATCAGTATATTGTTCCGGCGGATGCTTCATGAAAAAGGATGAAGGAGATAAAAGTGCTCCGACAATGCCCCTTTCCAGAGCCAGCTTGCAGCATCTGATGGCATCAATGGATACTCCTGCCGAATTGGGGGAGTCCTCCACAGACAGCCGTAGTTCCAGGTTCATGGGAACATCGCCAAAAAGCCTGCCCTCCATCCTGATAAAACAAACCTTGTTGTCCTTCTGCCAGGGAACATAATCACTTGGCCCGATATGGATGTTGTCAGCATCAAGTCTTTTACCAAGTACTGATTGGACTGCTTCTGTTTTCGATGTCTTCTTAGAAGCAAGCCTGTTCCTGTTGAGCATATTGAGAAAGTCAGTATTGCCGCCTGTATTCAACTGGTAAGTTCTATCCAGTTTGACTCCCCTCTTTTCGAACAGGTCCACCAGTGTCCTGTGTGTGATGGTAGCACCGATCTGGGCCTTTATGTCATCCCCTATAATAGGGATACCTTTTTCTTCAAACTTTGCCGCCCAAACAGGGTCGCTGGCAATAAAGACAGGAATATTATTAATAAAACCCACACCTGCTTCCAGGGCACATTCGGCATAGAATTTTGAAGCTTCTTCTGAGCCAACCGGGCAGTAGTTAAGGAGCATCTCAGCACCGGATTCCTGTAATATCCTTACCACGTCTTCCTTTGATGGTTCCTTCTCATCGGACAATATAAATGTACGATCTTCGTCATAATCCGCCATATGGGAAGAATAACCGTCAAGTGCCTTTCCCATACTTACCCTGATACCTGTTTTGGGGATATCACTGCAAAATGTTGTTGTACAGTTCGGCAATGTAAAAATGGCTTCTGAAATATCCACACCCACTTTACGCTTGTCAATATCAAAAGCAGCAACAACTTCAATATTAAAAGGTTTATAACCGCCGATATCCCAGTGCATCAATCCATTTGAATCATTGCTGTCCCTGTTGTTATAGTACTCAAGGCCCTGGATCAATGAGCTTGCACAATTACCGATCCCTACAATCCCAATTTTAATATTTCCCATCCGTAGTTTCCACCATTTTTTACTTTCTTCAAAGGGAAGATACATCCAGCCTGATAGAATTATAAACTTTTCTTAATAATTCATATATACATAAAGTTTACTTGATATGGTTATTTAAACACAAAGAGATAAAACAATTGCCCCTGTATTATATTAAATGATAATTGTCAATTATCTGCCATTAAGATTAAATTTGCGGTTTTCGACTGCAATTATGTAGTCATGAATGTTTTCTACTTTAATAATGTAATGTATGATCTGTATATCACATATTCATGACCTTACCGGTCATGTTATATGTCCTCATGCCTGCAGGCAAACTGTCACAAAATTCGTCGCTTTGCAGTACATCAAGGAATATCTTGCCCATCTCACTTTCAATGAACTTCTTCTGCACAATAAAATCATATTCTTCGTCAGCAATATAGATGAATTTCAACCCGTTCAATTCAGCCGCCGACCTGATCCCTACACCCACATCAGCTCGTCCCAAACGAACGGCCGCCGCAACTGCACTGTGCGTTCTGGCCTCTGTATCATATCCTTCGATTGCAGCACACAGTTCATCAAATCCTGTTTTTCTCTTTTTGGCCACATCCTTTAGTTTCATATCCGTAAACACCCTTGTGCCCGAACCCCGCGTACGGTTTATCATCCTGCGGCCCACAATGTCTTCAAATCCCACAATGTCACTGCCAGGTTCTACAATAAGTCCCTGATCCCGCAGGTAACCTTTGACAAGCACGGCCTTATCCAGTCCAAAGGTCTTGAGGAACGAGAAGTTGTACTTCCCTGTTTCGTCCATTAGATGCACTCCGCCCATGTCAGCGATCCCATCCCTTACCGCAATCATTCCTCCCGTACTGCCGGTATTTATCATTCTCACACTAAAGGGCAAAAGGCGCATCAGTGCCTCAAAACCCAGGCAATGGCTGCCTATGAAAAGAACGTCAGGGGATTTTACATCTCCCATCAGGGTGACAATTACTTCATCACCGGCATCAAGCATCTCTACCTGGGGGTCTATCTCAATGAAACCATCTGCATCTGCCAGTGTTGTTATGGCGCCTGACCCCTTATCTACCGGATATGCCTGGCCTCTTACAAGACCTACTGTTAGTAACTGCCGCCGCCCCGGTGAATGATAATCCACTGCCATTTGTGCCCTTACCGTGGACCTTGAACTGGATAACCCCAGGGTATGCCTGATAAGAGGTGCAGTGAATTCATTGAAAATAGTGAGTGCGGATGTGGGATAACCTGGCAGCCCGAATACTGGTGTGTCATCGACTATGCCGACTATTACAGGTTTTCCTGGCTTAATATCGATACCATGGATAAGTTCCTTACCACGCTCACCGATGATACGGTACATCATATCACCTGCACCAGCCGAAGTGCTTCCAGATGTTATTACGAGCTGGCATTCATCCACGGCACGGCCCAGTATCTCTTCCATGTACGAACGGTTGTCACTGACAATACCATAGTACTTGACCTCTGCACCGCATTCCCTGGCTGCTGCACCAATAGAATATGAATTGATATCATAGACCATGCCCGGCCCCAGTTTGCTGCCTGGCGGGACAAGTTCCGAGCCTGTTGATATTATTCCTACGACCAGGTTCCTGGCCTTTATGTACTGCACCCCTACAGCAGACAGCACGCCGATCTCCCTTGGTGTCAACCTGGTACCTGCATGCAGCACCCTTTCTCCCACCATGATATCCGAGCCTGCATGGATAACATTCTCATTAACAGAGACCGGGCGCATAATATGGACGCTGCTGCCTTCAGTCCGGGTGTATTCTACCATCACTACCGCATCGGCACCGACAGGCATCATGGCACCGGTGGATATCTCCACTGCCGTACTTTTGCCTACCCTAACATCAGGAACAGAGCCTGTATCGACACTGCCTGCAAGTTTTAGTGTTACCGGCTTGTCCTCTCTTGCCAGGTATGTATCTTTTGCACGTACAGCATATCCATCCATAGATGCACGGTCAAAACCCGGGACATCCACCTCTGCAGTAATATCCTCAGCCAGCACTTTACCCAGGGCTTCTTCCAATCCCAGTTCCAGTATCCCGGGCTCAAGGTGTATCTGGCTGATCACCTGCCTGGCATGCTGTGATGATATCAGTTCCCTGAACTCTTTTCTTTCCATCATAAAACCTGAAGTAGTTACAGCATCAGGAAATATAAGTTTGGTGATATGATCGGATGATGATCTGGTACTTAGAAATAACTGAAGGTTGCGTTCTTATCGCAATTTCCTTGACGTATAGGAATTTATAAACGCATTTCGATATCGATATAGGTAATTTTATTAGTTTCAATCAAATCTTTTGACAGGATTTACAGGATTGGATCGTATCCTGTCAATCCTGTTTATCCTGTCTGAAATTTTCATTTTCTTGAATACCCGGAAAACTCAAAGCTATCCGGAAATACAGGAATTTGTCCGGAATGAACATGTTCCGGTAAAGTTACAGCAGATCAACAGGAACTATGACTAATGGCGCTTGCCGGACATGAGTCCACGCAAAGACAGCATTCAGTACATTCTTCGATATTGGGCGCCGTGGCTTTGTCGTCAACCAGTTCAAATACTTCTACCGGACATACGTCCACACATTCGCCAGCACCTACACATTTGTCATTATCTATCTCGAGCGTAATACCATTAGCTTCATACTTTTTTACAACCATTCTTAACCTCCGGTTAATGTACTGATAAATCCCCTTTGAAGGATTTTCTCCTATTAAAACAATATTCAACTACTTCTTAATATGTTTTTCTTGCTTGTGAATGTGTGAATGCAATGATAGTGCTCTGATGCACCTTGCCAGATATAGTGATGGTGTGCTCTGGTGCACCTTGCCGGACATAGTGATGGTGCCCCCACAACTTCTATTGTTATTTCTGCTTTCTAAGTGCCCTCATTGTTTCCTTGTGAAGAGAAGCGATAAGATCCCCCATCATGGCAAAGATAAACATCTGTATCCCGCCTATTATGATAAGTGTGGTCAACACCGCCAGTAAAATATGTGTGGTATTGGCCATCCACTCAATCACAACATATGCACCGATGACCAAACCGACAAGAATGGTCACACCTCCCATCACACTGAAATAAAATAAGGGATTGTTTATTTTTGCCATTCTAAATATCGTCCTCCCTATCCTAAACCCGTCGGTTAAAGGATTCAGCTTAGTGGCCGCCCCTCCGGGCCTGGCAAGGTAAGTAATGGGTACCACCTCGATGTCTACCTCTTGCCTGATACATTCCACTGTGATCTCGGTCTCTATCTCAAATCCGGTCTGGTTCAGTACCATATTTGAGATCGTCTCCCTGGTGAAACCCCTGTATCCGGATAATATATCATTGAGCCATTCCCCGTAAGCGAATCCGAAGAGTTTGTTGAGTATCCTGTTACCTGTCTTGTTCAATCTGGTGAAAGCACCCTTACCAGGGTTTGCAAACCTGTCACCGATAACATGTCCGGCCCCCTCTGCAAGTGCATCCATGATGAGGTTAACTTCACCGGGCAGGTATGTACCGTCCCCGTCTATCATGATCACATACGGGCTGTCGATAATGTCAAAGGCCTGCATAACTGCCTGTCCTTTCCCCTTACCTGTCTGCATTACTACATTGGCACCCTTCTCCCTGGCAATATCTGCCGTACCGTCCTTGCTGTTGCCATCCAGTACAAGGATATTGGAAAATCCCAGTGACGTGAATTCGTCGACCAGATCGCCTATGGTAAGGGATTCATTCATTGTGGGGATGAAGATGCAAACCTCATCCAGGTGGATGCTCTGTACCTCATCCGGTTGAATACTCTCCATATCTGTCGTTCGCTTCATTATATTCCAACTACCCGCCACTACATCAATATTCATCAATATTAAATGTATTCAATCTTTTAATAATAATACCGCGGCTGCTATCACCAATAGCACGTAAACGGTCCCCATGAATGGCATTTCAGTGGGAACAGGTATTGTGGACTCGTTATCCCCTGACTCTTCTGACAGGTTGTTTTGCAGTGGCGGAACTATATCTATAATGTAAGTTATCTCTGCTCCCCCTGCATTGGCACCTTCATTGTCAGCAACACTTTCATTGTCAGTCATACCTTCATCGGTTGCACTTTCATTGTCAGTCACACCATCGCTCTCAGTCGCATTAATACTCTCATTTATTACACCGAACCTGCCTGAAAGATAAGATGTCCTGATGCTCACATTATCAATACCTTTGGTCGATATGATCTGCGTACCTTCAGGGAAATTAACTGACAGCAGCGACCCGGGTTCTCCCAGGAACCATATGGTACTGCCATTTTCCAGCAGTCCTCCCGGGAATGAGTATGTCACCCTGTAGGTGTTATTCAATTCAGTCATGCTATCGACCGGACCCAGTGCCTTATTGGAAAGTGAAGCATCGATATCCAGTACCTCAATACCAAGTGATGAATTGTCTATCTTGACATCCGTTTCACGTTCAATGGCATCCCTGAACCTTTCCCTCATCCGCTTGTCTGCCTTCATCAGTTCCCATGTACTGACAAAATTGTTCTTATCCCCTTGCATGTTATCGATATCGTACTTGAATACATAGGAATCCAGATCAGAAAGCTTTTCGGTGTACTGCCATTCCATGCCGTCCAAATGGATAGTGATCTGGTTGCTCCAGTTATATTCGGCGCTGGCACTTCCGGTAACCAGTGCTGCAAATATTGTTATTCCTAATAGCCCTGCGATTCTTCTAAGACGTACCATGATCACCTGGTTATTACCGTACAGCCGTCCTCTTCAACTATTAAAGTATGTTCTGCCTGGGAGACCAGTTTCCCAGTTTCCTCTTTCAATATAGGATAAGAGGAAATGTTCCCGTTCTTTTCAAGCTGCAGCATTGCAAATTCCAGGTGCTTTGAATTGAGCCACCGCTTTGCGAAGGGCAGTGTTTTGAATGGTTCGATCTCCTTCATGATGGCCCTGGCAGCGGAAGCCCGGATAGGCTTGCTGCCAACCTTATTATATATCTCGGTACCTGCCCCCTCACTCACATATCCCCTGCCGTCGGTGGCAAAAGGTTCTATGGCCACCACCTGACCCACTTCAAGGACAACACCGGAATCAATAGGGATATTAGGTATAGTAGGCGGCACATGCTGCATATACTGGGCCAGACCGTGTCCAGTCAGGTTAGCTACAGGCTTATACCCAAAACCTGTAATGGTATCATTGATGATCACTCCCAGTTCTGCTGTGTTAATTCCTGCATGTATGGCCTGGATGGCAGCTTCAAGGGCAGCTTCGGCCGCATCCACCAGTTCAGGGTGCCCGGATAAGTCTACTGTGATGGCTGTATCGGCAATGTATCCGTCGATATGCACACCGATATCGAGTTTGACCATATCCTCACCGAACACATTAGTATCTTCTATTTTGGGTGTGGCATGGGCAGCCTCCTCGTTGCAGGATATGTTTATTGGAAATGCCGGCTCACCCCCTTCTGTACGGATCATGTTCTCGCCGAAGTTTGCCACATCAAGCAGGGACGCACCCACATGAACCTGTTTTGCGGTCTCTTTCCTGACACGGGCAAGTATCTTACCGGCAGTTGTGTATTTCGTAACAATTTCCTTGATTTCCTGTATCAACTCGTTTTCGTCCATTACTTACATCACCTGTGATCATTCATAACTGTAGATTCTTATCAAATATAGTTAAATTCTTGCATCCGTCATCAGTGACCACCACAATATCCTCAACCCGTACGCCTCCCACGTCCTTATAATACAGTCCGGGTTCCACTGTAACCACATTCCCCGCCTCCAGTTCAACATCCTGCAAACCCAGGCCCGGTTTTTCATGCACTTCAAGCCCCACGCCGTGACCAGTGGAATGGATGAAACCTTCATCATCCCCAACCTTAAAACCGGCATCGTCCAGTGTATCGCATACTGCCTGGTGCACGTCACTGCCATTTGCCCCGGGTCTGATAAGTCCAAATGCGGTCTCCTGTGCTTCCACTACTGCGCTATGCATTTCTGTGATCCTGGGGTCAGGCTCACCCTTGACAACGGTCCGGCTCATGTCGCAGTAATACCGGCTCACCATATGACGGGGGAACACGTCCAGTACGATAGGCTGGTTGGCCTTTAATGCCCCGCTTCCCTGCCAGTGGGGGTCAGCAGAACCGGGTCCGCAGGCCACAATAGTATCATCAGCCTCGCAGCTGTGATCCAGTAAAGTGTGGTGTATGACTGCCCTGACTGCTTCGGCAGTGAGGGGAATGCCGTTATGGATCAATTTATCATCACTGACCTGTGCCCTGCTAATAACTTCAATAGCCTGCGCCATAGCTTGTTCGCAGGTTCGCTGGACCGCTTTGATGGCCTGGATCTCTGATCCTGTCTTATTTTCCCTCGACCTTGCGATAGGGCTCTTGACACTTGTGATCTTGAAACCCTCAGCCTTCAGGCATTCACCAAAGAACAATGGAAAGTCCCTGGGCACTGCAATGTTGTTGCACCCTTCTTTTTCCAGCAACCTGGCCAGTACTTTGCAGTATACTACGCCGCTGTCATTGTGCCACTTCAATTCATCCAATAGTCCATAATCGGACGATGACCTTACATCGTTTATCCCGGATTCCTTTTCAGCCCGGCCTTTTTCCATACTTGATACAAGCAGGATATCCCCTCCGGCATGCAGGTATGTGAAAGCATCAGGTGCCAGGAACCCGGTGGCATAGTACATATCCGGGCTGCGGTGGCTGTCGGCATGAAGCAGGTAGGCATCAAAGCCGTTCTGCTGTAAAAAATCTTCAAGTTCCATGATATCCCTGCATATTGTTCTTTAACCCCCTGGCAGCCAGTACGCCAGTGGCTGCTGCATTGATTATATCCCTGGACAGTCCTGCCCCGTCCCCGGCAGCATACAGCCCTTTGATATTTGTCATCATGTTACTGTCCACGTCCAGGTGCATGGAATAGAACTTGATCTCTGGTGCGTACAGCAAGGTGGAATCCGAGGCTACGCCGGGTATGATCTGGTTCAGCACTTCCAGCCCCTCGATAATATCCATCACGATACGGTGGGGCATTGCCATGCTGATATCCCCGGGTGTTACGTCCTTTAATGTATTATCAACCGGGTTGCGGTGAATGCGCTCCACTGTGGAGCGCCGGCCCCGCCGCAGGTCACCCATGCGCTGTAAGACAGGTCTGCCCCCGCCAATGGTGGTTGCCAGTTTGGCGACCGAGCGGCCGTACATGGTAGTGTTTTCCATGGGGTGGGTAAGTTCTACCCTTACCAGGAATGCGAAGTTGGTATTATCTGAGCTGGCATCCTTCATGGAGTGTCCATTGGTGGCAATGAACCCCTCGTATTCTTCCCTGACTACAAACCCGTGGTGGTTGGTGCAGAATGTCCTGACAAAGTCGTCGTATTTCCTTGTGCGAATATGGAATTTAGGGTCACGGTTGATCCTGGTGACCGGGTCCATGATTATGGCGGGAACTTCCATCCTGACCCCTATATCAATACCTGCATAGCTGGCATCGATCGCATGTTGCTTCACCACTTTGTCCACCCAGGAGGCTCCGATACGACCGGGGGCCAGGATGACGGCTTTCCCTTCAACACGGCTGCCGTCCTTAAGCACTACTCCAGTACATCTGCTGTTACTGATAACCAGGTCGGTAACGGTTGTCTCCAGCATGAAGGTTATCCCTGAACCGACAAGATAGGTCTTGAACTTCTCTATCAGCCGGGGCGCCCGGTCCGATCCGATATGGCGCTGGGGGATGTCAATGAAACTGGCACCTGCAGATGCAGCCCTGCGTTTCAGGGTCTCGACCTCGTTACCCGATGGCCTGTTCAGTTCATCAGGAGCACCGTATTGCAGGAATATCCTGTCCACATGATCTACCAGTTCCCAGGCGGCGTCGGGTTCACTGGTGTACTGACCCAGGTCGCCGCCGATATCGGGGCGCAGGTTCAGGGTGCCGTCGCTGAAGGTTCCGGCACCGCCCACACCACACATGATGTCGCAGGGTTCGCAGTGTGTGCAACGGCTGGCCAGCCCCATCATGCACTTGCGCTGGGAAATATCACGTCCCTGCTCGATAATAAGTACGGAAAACCCACTTCCCACCAGTTCGTTTGCTGCGAACATGCCGGCAGGTCCGGCTCCAATTATGATTATATCATAGGTTTTATCAGACGATCTATCATTCATTTTATCAGACGATCTATCAGATATTTTATCATACGTTGTATCATGCGTCCTTTTCAAGACAGTACCTCTTCAAGTTTATCATATTTCACTGCCTTCTTGATCTCCCTGGCTATCCTGCGACCTGTGGAGAAGTTGGGACCTATCAGGTCAGAGTAGGGTGAACCTGACATATACAGGTTGGTGCCTGCAACGATGCGCGCCGATATTTCGAAGATGCGGAATTCCAGTTCATCTGTGCACACGGTCTCAAGACAGAACGGTCCTATCATGCCTCCGAACAGGTCAAGGGAACTTTCCACTACCTGTTCGCCCAGCTCAAATATCTTGGGCAGCAGGGACTCGCGCGCTACCAGGGGTATGTTGCCTGTTACCACGAAGGTGGGATACACACCCGCATCCTCCAGTTCACGAGGCGAGCCCAGCCTGAATATCTCATCGGCATTGGATTCCACACGCCGGTCCATGCTCATTAGCTCAAGGGTGCCTTTGCTCAGTGTATATCCTTCGGTCGGTAAGGGTGAGTAGAAGTAATGCAGGTAGTAGCGGGTGCCAACTATGAATTCCTGGATGGTGTAAGGCTGGGACTCGTCCAGTCTTGCATAGAACTCTGACTTGTTCTTGGCTACAAAGAAGCCACGTCCGCCTTTGGCACCGTGGTACTTGACCATGACCGGGGATCTGATATCCTTTGGGTCCTCTATCTTTTTTGGCATTGATATGCCTGCGCCTTCCAGCCAGTGGCGTTCTTTGTCCCTGTCAGATTCCCATTCCAGTACGTGCCGGTTGCCGAATGTGGGCAGTTCCAGGTCCATGAATTTCTCGTGCCCCAGGTATTCCACGAATGAGCCGGTAGGGATGACTATAGCGTTTTTCTCTGCCAGTTCCGGGGCTTTGTCCAGGATTTCGGCATAGCTGTCCACGATTATGAATTCATCGGGTTTTGCAAGGGGAAAAGCGTCATAGAATTTAGGGGGTTTACCGATGGAGATGCCGATGGTCTTTAAGCCTTCCTTGCG
>JAUWRA010000099.1 GCA_030610815.1 Methanosarcinales archaeon | reverse complement strand
CTTGGTCCTGGTGAGATCATGACGATCGAATTTACAATGAACAGGTCCAAGCCCGGCACATACCTGGTTGAGGTTGATGGGCGTAGTGATACTTTCAAGGTTATAGGTAGTCAGATTAGTTCCACAGCCATAGTAGTACTGGCAATCCTTGCCATACTTTCCACCACGGCTATTATCTATAGTTTTGCCCAGGGCACACTGTCATTTGACATCATAATTGGCAAGGCCCAGGCTTTTGAACAGTCGTTAAGGCGCCTGATAGGTAAATAATCGAAAATTTAAAGCAATATTGGAAGGGAAGAACGTTTCATTCTTCCTTTTCTTCCATGCCCATAACATCAAACAGCATCTTGACAATTGCCTCTTCTGCCAGTCTCATTAAGGTCTGTTTATCCTTTGTACCGCTGAACACACCCAGAGGTATCTGTGCTCCTGCAGACGTAGAGTGTCCACCTCCATGCTCTTCACCAAAGGCTTCACGCATGATCTCACCGATATTGACCCTGACATCCTTACTCCTTGCTGAGATGTGGATGGATTCCTCAGTAAGCCCGAAAATAATTGTTGTGGTAACGCCTTCAAGGTTCAGTAAGTAATCTGCTGCCTGGGGCAGGGCATCCCGGTCCCTGATCGGCCCCACATTGGATATAAGGTAACTGCCAACGACCTGCCTGTTCTTGATGGCATAGCCCATAATGTCAAAGGTTTCTGTTGACATGGACGGGGTCTCGATCTGGCTTAATAGATCGTGATCCACAAGGGGGTACAGGAATGCTGCGGCTTCAAGATCAGACGGGGTGGCATTCTTCTTGAATTCATGAGTATCCACCCTGATACCATAAAGGAGGGCTGTTGCCAGTTCGCTGCTGAAATTGATATGAAGTTCCTTTAAATAGGTGGCCATTATGGTTGCACTGGCACCTATATCGGGTTGGATATCAATAAAATCAGCCTTCACTTCAGATATGTTAACAGGATGGTGGTCGATAACTATATTGATCTTGGTATCGGACGGTACCAGATTGTTCATGCCTGGTATGGCGCATTCGAAAAGGGCAATATTGGAGAACTCTGAGAGGTCGTATTTTTCCATCCGCTCAATGTCTATATCCAGGAGGTTTACAAAGGCTTTGTTTTCCTGGTGCCCGATTTTACCGTGATAGAGGATCTCGGATTTAACACCCACATTATTGGCGATCTCACTTAATGCCATGGCACCTGATATAGCATCAGGGTCAGGGTTGTTATGCATTACAATGGCAAGTTTCTTGCCATCCATTTTTTTTATACATCTCTTGAGTTCGCGGGCCTTCTTCAGGCTGGCTGCTCTTTTTACTGACTGGACTATAACAATAGCAGCAGCTCGTGCAGGCAGTATGGCCGAATCTACACCGGCTGCCTCAAGTTTCTCTTTGTTATTCTGGTCAATGGCCCTGGAAACCGTATATACATCCGGTTTGATCTTCTTGATATGAGCAAGAGCTTTCAGGTTTGCCTTGCCGTCTGAACTTAAAATAAAGGCTACTTCAATGCTGGGCATATCCAGTGCTTTTATTGTTTCGAACTCGCTGATATCGCCAATTTCCACATCATATCCCTGTTCTTTCAGGGTTTCGGCTTTACTGGCATCTTTTTCAATAAATATCAGGCTTATATCGTGATCGTCCAGTTCCTTTGCTACTGCAATCCCCATTCCACCACTGCCAAGGATCGCGTAGAAGGGTTTTGTTTTTACTTCTTTGATGATTTCCTCTTTTTGGGAGGTGTCCGGGGTAGATTCGTCTTCGATAAAAAGACCTCCAATAATCGTAGGTCTTAGTTTATAAGTTCATAAAGATTAACTTAACCATTTAGCAGACCAAACTTTTATCTCGATTCAGAATGGTATATCGTCCAATTATTATGCATGATACATTAATAGAACAGGCAAGGAAAGGGAATACAACTCCCGAAATAAGCAATGTTGCCCAAAAAGAGGGGATCAAAACCGCCAGGCTTACCATCCTGGTGGCACAGGGGAAAGTCGTTATCCCAAAAAACATATTGCGTGAACACGTCCGGCCGGTGGCAGTGGGAGAATGTGTCTCTACAAAGGTGAATGCAAATATAGGCACATCCAGGGCACATACTGATGTGGATGAAGAGATGCAAAAAGCCAGGACCGCAGTTAAGTACGGTGCCGATGCGGTTATGGACCTATCAACAGGTGATGATATCGATGAGGTACGGCGCAGGCTTATTAAGGAAATAGATGTGCCCATAGGTACAGTACCTGTATATCAGGCAGCCAGCAATTGCACCTCAGTTCCTGATATGACCACGGACGACATGTTCAATGCCATCCGGCTTCACGTTAAGGATGGAGTGGACTTTATTACCGTCCATGCCGGAGTTACGCTCAATGCACTTGACCAGTTAAGATCGCACGGCAGGATACTTGATATTGTCAGCCGGGGCGGGTCGTTCCTGGCATCGTGGATGATGCACAACGATCGTGAGAATCCCTACTACGCCGAGTTCGACTACCTGCTCGATATTGTAAAGGAATACGATGTCACCCTTAGCCTGGGAGATGGCATGAGGCCCGGATGTATAGCAGACGCATCGGATGGTGCCATGTTCCAGGAGGTCATCACCCTGGGCGAACTTGTGAGACGGTCAAGGGATGCGGGAGTGCAAAGCATGGTGGAAGGACCCGGGCACGTACCTCTGGACGAGATCATTTCAGGCGTAAGGTCGATCAAACACATCTGTGGCGGCGCACCGTTGTACCTGTTGGGGCCGCTGGTCACTGACATTGCCCCGGGCTATGACCATATCACTGCCGCCATAGGCGGTGCTGTGGCAGGGATGGCGGGAGCCGACTTCCTGTGCATGACGACTCCCTCCGAGCACCTTGCACTTCCGAATGCGGAGGATATCAGGGAAGGTGCCGTGGTCACCAGGATCGCTGCCCATGCCATAGACCTGGTAAAAGCGGGACAGAGGCAGCGTGCAAGGGATATGGATAAGAAAATGGCAAATGCCAGGAGTGAACTGGACTGGGAGAAGCAGCTAAACCTGGCGATCGACCCCGAGCGGGCAATCAGGATACATTCAAGGTGCAAGGACGTAGAAACCTGCAGTATGTGCGGCGAGTTATGCTCTATTAAGCTCATGAAGGATGTAATGGATAAGAAATGAACATTTTATCTTGATTACTACCGATTATGGGGCATAATCCAGGGATTTTGTAGGTTTTACGAAGGATTTTTTAAACTGTCAAATGATTTTTCCTGATGAAATAGAAGACATTCTTGAAAAGAAAGTAACTATAGCTATTCAAATTATTCATCCCCTGCAACTTTCTGAGACTTTGTCAGTTTTGCATGAAATCTTTAAAATCTCAGTGCTTTTGGGAGTGCTATGTTTAAAAAGTGTTAGTTACTGAAAGTTGAATGCTAAAAATCAAAACTCGTGTGAAATATTATGTGAAAATTTGTTGATCTTTGACGTTTACCCCTCAGCTCTGCTGCGGTTGGGTGTGCCGGCGCACCGTTTGACTTGTGGGTGTTTTGGGACAGCATATAAAGTGTGCTTTCTTGTCAACACGAATTGAAACGGTCTCTATTCTATGGGGATTGTCCTGGTATAACACACAACGGTTTATCAGCCCCGACTATTACCAAAATGTTATTACATAATGATATATTATAGTAAGTAAAAGGAGAAAATGGGACACGAATATGAGCATGAATCTCAGGACTGACATTATCGCTATTATCTTATTTATAATGTTACTTAGTCCCACTCTTCTTAGCCTCACACCAGGCGTTTCAGCACAAGATCCGAATAACACTTCTTTCGATTCAAATAAGTCTGAAACCTTAGAAATACCTTTATTAAATAACGATACACCCGGTAATGCATCCCTTTCAGTTGATAAAGGAACATATGTACTGAATGAAACAGTTTTTATCTCTTTAACAGCGCCGCCGGATGCCATCATTTTTTTTAATATAACAAGCCCGGCAGGTATTCTTTTTACTGCACTGGCATCTAAGAAAGACGAATATCAATTCAGGCCGGATATCACAGGCACTTACGTAATAGATATCCTGTTACGTATTGGCGATGATGAGAAATCCATTGCCACAGAGTTTGTAGTAATTGATAAAATCATTAACACCTCAGACTTGATCCCACCTGATGGGTTTGACTTAAACGAGACTGAGACCTTAGAAATCCTGTTGTCAAATAATTATACACTGGATAATGCACTCCTTTTGGTTGATAAAGCAACGTATGTACTAAATGAGACTGTCTGCATCTCTTTAACGGCGCCGTCGGAAACCATCGTTAATTTCATCATGACAAATCCCGAAGGAATTATTTATTCTGCTGTGCCATCCACAGATGGTAAATATCAATTCAAGCTGGATATTACCGGCACTTACATGATAGATGTCTTACTGCGCAACGAGAATGATGAGAAAACCTTAACTACAGAGTTTGAAGTAATAAGTTCGGACCCGGAGGTAGTATTCCTGGAGCCTGGGCAAGAAGAGATAGTGATGGGTGAACCTGTTAACTGGTCAATGTGTATTTCAATTACAAACTTTGAAGAGTGTCCCATATCAAATTTTCTTGTTACTATTCCTCTGCCAACTGAATATTCCAATCTTTCCTGCAGTGCAGGATTCAAAATTATCAATACTTCTGTTATAGTTGATCTGGCACCTGTTGAAGAGTTGAGCTTAAACATATCCTATCAGACTTCCCCGGCCCAGGTCGAAGTGATAGAAAAAAGCATTGACATCTCTGACTTGATCCCACCAGAAGCGTTTGACGTGTATGTTTACAAACAAATTGATTCAAAAGAAGAAAAACTAAAGCTTTCGACTTTGGTAAGCGTAAAGCATGTAAAGGTCTGGCACAACTCATCAGTATACTATCATGACATCCCTGTAGCCATAGAAGCCCGAAGATCCGAGCAGATCGTCGAACTGGCAGGTGATATGAGAATAGTAAATGCAATAACAGTAGAACAAAGCAATGAAACAGTTTCATGGACAATTCCGGAACTCTCTAACAAGACCTATGCAATTTTTGAGGGAGAGCGGGACCAGGGCGAGGCACAAATTAATGAATCGGTCGAATGGCAGCTTAATGTTTCAGGTATATTAGTAACCTACAAGACACCGGCACCATATAAAACCGAAAATGAGCCGGTTATTGCGTATGGTAAGTGGAAAAAAGAAATTGTCATAAGCAGTAATGTTCGTGTTCATTATTCTAATGTAACTGCATATTCAGCACTGGATGAAATAGAAAAATCCAATCTCCGGCTTTATTGGTTGGTAAACCGGTCAAGGATAGATGTAACAGATTCTGAGGAGTTTAATGTCTCTTTTTCTGATACCAATGGTAATGGCATCCTTGACAAGGTAATATGGACCGTACCGCAGCTTTCGAACCAGAGCTTTGAGATTGAGGCAAATATTACAGTGATAAATGTGCAGAGCTATCCCACTGTTGGCGGTAACTGGGGTGTTGAATTCGAAACTGTGGGATGTGCAAACCTGACAATAACCGCAGTAGACGATACTACGTGGAGCAATTCAGACGAAGACCGTGACCTGCTGTTCCTTGAGATCAAATGCGGCGATCAAACCTTGAACTACGAGTGGATAAACGATTCTGTCTTTATACAAAATTATTCGTGTGATGAATCGGGCTATGAAACGAGTAAGGTGTTAACTTCGGGCAAACACGCATTAGAGTTTCGATTTGGAGGTGACGTCGATTATGCATACAATCAGGCTGGCTGTCCGGATTGCACAGTAGTAAGTGTAACACCAATCGATCTGGAAGCGAACTCAACAGGCACATTTACCGCACTCATCAACTGCACCGATCCGGCAGGCATAAATCTATCGCGATTCCTGGTTACCCGAACAGTTGATGGGGCTGACCATCCGGGCATTCCAAATCTGTGGAGCATCCGGCCACCGGTAAATGACCATGCACAAAGCCATTCTTGTACTACTCACGGTAACATTCCGCAAATATTGTTGGCAGACTCGAGAGGCATGGGCAAATGGTATGATTCCGAGACTTTCACAGAAAATTATAGTTATGCTGTTAGTACTTACTATGGACCGTTGATAAATCCGCATGTCAACGTTACTAATGGTTCCACATGGGCGTTATTCAATCTCACGTGGAAGGTGGAACCTGTAGCGTTCCGAAGTTCATCATTCCTGTCACGAGGTTATATGGAGCAGGAAGCAAAGAACGAATACAGCGTTTATGCCAACAATCCGTTGTTGGTCAAGTTCTGGGATCTGGAACATATACGGGGCACAGCGAATTACACGCTCTGCATGTTTAAGAATATAAATTATTCGGCAACTCCGAATCAAAATTTAAACGCATATTATTGCAACAGCTCGTATAGAACCGTCTCGGAAGAGCTGCCCGACAACGGTAACTCTGATGCTACTGCGAATATGACCGGGAATGTACTTCTGATGCACCTTAACGAAGCTTCGGGAACTGTAGTGGATTACAGCGGCGAAGGCAATAACGGCACTGCTTATGACCTTACAAGGGATGCCAATGGTAAATTTGATAAGTGCTTCGATTATACCGGTTTGGACAGTAGAGTCGTCGTTCCTTTTGATAACAGTTTAGCGTTAAATGATACGTTCTCGTTTTCTGCCTGGGTTAAATTAGATACCACAGAGCAACGATATGGGGGTATTATTCACCAGGGTGCGGACAATAGCCGGAACGATGAAGTTATTTCATTACATTTTTATCAGGACCGAAGAAGTACATTAAAATTTTCTATTTTTAATCCCGCCGGTATCGTACATACGGATGTTGACTCTACGATTGCACTTACAGCTAATAAATGGCACCATATAGCAGCAACATTTGATTATGATGCCAGGGAGATGATCCTGTATATTGATGGTGCGGAAGATAATAGAAATACAAATGCTAACCGACTCCCGGCACAAGTTGATGGTGATGTGGTAATAGGAGCACAGATGAATGGTACAAGTTCCTGGAAAGGTTCTACATATCATCGTTTTGGGATACTTGGAGACCTTGATGAGGTCGCAGTATGGAACAGGACTCTGTCTGCAACCGAGGTTCGTGACATCTACAATAGGGGAGTCAAGAAAGCGTCAGAGGATACGGATAATTGCGTACAACTTGATGCATTTAGCACTGCTGATTTGGACGACGTATATTACACATCACGAAACAGCAGTTACCTGAAATCGTGTTTTGGTGTGAATACCAGCAATTTTGGCGGTATTAACGCAACCGATACATTTTTTATCGCTTACGAAAGCGAAACAACAACCGGGAATTATCTGGTACGGTATGCAAACGGCAGTTCCGGCACAAACGTAAGTTTCGCTGATTCTAACGTTGCATGGTCTTCAACAGATGATGCGACTGCCTGGACACAGGCACAATTCACGCCCGACCTCTGGTTCTCAACGATAAAACAGGGCGATCAATTCCATTTGGGTGTTTATGCTGAGAATAGTACAGGCGGTAATTATACCAATTTTTCGCTTTATACTGATGACATCGGTGACGTCAATTATCCCATTTCCAAACCCGGTATCGCATATTACGAAAGTGCAGACGGCAGTAAGAACTACTACTTGAATGGCTCGTATGCCGGTAATATGACCATCAGCGTAAACATGGCTAAAGACCCGGATGCACCCGGCACGGTAAACCACAGCTTATATCTCTACAATCCGGACGGCACGCTCAATACGACAATAGATGCGAGTTTCAATTCTTCCGATGATAGCAACGTAAACGTGATATTCAATACCTCTACGGTCCCGGATGCACAATACCGTATGAACGTAACTGCTGTTTCAGATGACAATCCGAGCGATGTTGAAAGTTATTTAACAACTTCCAATTTCACTGTTGATAATACCGCGCCAAACACCACCCTGTACAGCCCGGCACCGAACTATTTCAATAACGTGTCAGAACCTGTAGATGTAACCTTTGTATGCAATGCCACGGATACTTCAGGTTTGGACCGTATCTCGCTGTACATAACAGATGCAACCAACCAGTCGTTTAGCTTGAATCAGATTACTGGTGTGTCCGGGACGCAAGCAAGCGCGAACTGGACTTTGAGCCTTGCTAACGGTGATTACACCTGGAATTGTTTGGCGTATGACGCAGCGGGAAACAGCGATTGGGGTGATAGTAACAGGACGGTTAAGATCAACCATTCAGGTCCCGACATTCGAGTCATCAACGTGACGTTTGATTATTGGGATACCGACGAGAACAGATCATCCGTCTCTGAGACCGGAACCGGCTATCACGTTAAAGAAGGTAAGAACATCACCATCAATGCGACGATTGCAAACTACGGAGTTGTAAATGTAACTTCTAACTTCAACGTCTCGTACTTTGACTCCGCTGGCGTATATGGCAACTGGAGCAGATGCTTTTGGAACTCTACGTATAACGTGTCAACAGAAGGAGAACTGGGAGGTGCAACCATCGGTTATCCTTACAACACCACTTATGTTACCGGATACTGGGATCCATCTTTGGTAGGCACGCACAACATCTCGGTATGGGCAGACCCTGATAACCTGGCAGGAGAGGTGGCAGCAAACGCCACGAACAACAACGCATCAGCAGTGATAAACGTCTCAGCATGGCAGAAATACTACGGGAACGTAAGCGGTGGCATCGCACTGGCAGACAGTGCGGCAAGCTCGCTCTATGACTGGACATGGAGCAATGAAACCGATGTCGGGTGCGCTTACATCGTAAAAGGTGGCGCAAGTGTAAACTGGAGCGCTCTCCATGCACTCGGCTGCGATAGTGACGATACCCTGAATGCGAGCGGACTGGACTTTCTTGATGCCGATACCAACCTTGCCATGGTCGTCGGCAGCAACAATGCGACCGGATTTGCTGACAATAATATCACTAAGTTATTCAGCGGCGGTGATTTGAGCAATGCAACGAACACGGCATCGTTCACGGTCTATGGAACCGGCATATCGTATGTGCCGATCATGAACAGCACCGATATGACGAATCACACGTCAGTTGGAAACGCGAATTTCGTTACAGGGATCTTATGGGACGCTACACTGGATACCAATGGGTATTATGATACGGCGGACGATGAGACTCTCGTATTTGTAACAAAGATAAGAGTGGCTGCGGCAGGTATTGGCAGTGCTGTGCATAATTACGAATTTGCAGCCCCATGCACGCTTAATCCTGCGGTTGGGGGGGATCTGGATATTTATATGGAATTGAAATGATGATAATGTGTGTGTGGCTAAAATTGATTCATTTGTGATCGGTTAAGGATTTTTAATCTGTGTTAATCCACGAGATCCGTGTCTGAAAAAATGCTTCCGGACCCAATCAAGATTACTTTTCCTTCTATAGAATGTGTAACCCTGGATAAAAATCGTAAGCAATGTACACTTCCTTGTTAGAATTTATTTGTTTATACACGGATCAACACTGATTTACACAGATTTCCCATGAGGCAATATTTCATTAAAAATACTAGTGTCGAGTCAACCTTCAAGTGTCAGATTATGAAGGGCATAGG
>JAUWRA010000214.1 GCA_030610815.1 Methanosarcinales archaeon | reverse complement strand
TGAAGATATCATAATCTTGTTGTTCGATGCACATGACAACGAGCGTGTGTTGTCTGGAATCGAAAATCTCGGCGGCGAGATTGTGGATAATGCAGGTGACATTATGCGGGTCAGGATCGATGGGAGTAAAATACCGGATATTGCTATTATAAATGGTGTAAGCTGGATTGAAAAATATGTCCAGCCTGTGATATTGAATGATGTTGCCGCAAATATCACCAATGTCTATGATGTGCGCAATACTTATGGGCTGACCGGCAGTGGGCAGATCGTGGCTGTAGCAGATTCAGGGCTGGATACGGGCGTTGACGATACGTCGATGCATGATGATATAGAAGGACGGATAGTGTCACTAATTGACCTTTCAGATGATGGTGCAGCAGACATATTTAGTGGTCATGGAACCCATGTTGCAGGTTCTGTCCTCGGAAACGGTACGCTTTCAGGAGGACAGTTTGCGGGAATGGCTCCTGAAGCACAACTGGTTTTCCAGGCTGTTGAAGATGCTGACGGTTCTTTTGGTGGTATTCCTTTAAATCTCACCACTCTTTTCCAGCAGGCATACGATCAGGGTGCAAGAATTCATACAAATAGTTGGGGTGCAGCATACAATGGTGCATATACAACAAACTCTCGCAACCTCGACATATTTACATGGGAACATCCCGAAATGCTCATCCTTATGGCTGCAGGTAATGAAGGTGTTGATTCAAATGAAGATGGAGTTATTGATTTTGATTCAATGGCTGCACCAGCAACCGCAAAAAACTGTATTTCGGTTGGTGCATCAGAAAATGATAGACCATCAATATCGTATATTTATTCAAAATTTCTTGTAGGTGGCACTACTAATTTTCCTGCCGAACCAATCAAGAGCGATAAACTCGCAGACAATATAGAAGGTATTGCTGCATTTAGCAGCCGTGCTCCTACTGACGATGGACGCATTAAACCTGATGTTGTAGCGCCGGGTACATTTATAATATCCACAAGATCAAGCGTAGCAAACGGAACTTTATGGGGTGTATATAATGAAAATTATGTATACAGTGGTGGTACAAGCATGTCCACACCTCTGGTTGCAGGCATGGCTGCTCTTGTGAGACAATACTATGTTCAAAATGAAAGCATAGTACCAAGTGCAGCCTTGCTAAAAGCTACTATCATAAATGGTGCATATAATATGACACCTGGACAGTACGGAACAGGTTCAACTCAGGAGATACAGACACGTCCTGACAATGCCCAAGGATGGGGGCGTGTAGATATTGAAGAATCCCTGTTCCCTGCATCTCCGAGAACTGTGCGTTATCACGATGACATCAGCCTTAATGCACCTGAATCGTGGAATGTAAGTTATTATTTCAATGATATATCTGAAACATTGAAAATAACACTTGTATGGACTGATGCTCCAGCTGCTGCTTATGCAAGTACGACTTTAGTAAATAATCTGGACTTAACAGTAACAGGCCCCGGTGGTACATATTATGGAAATGGTGCATTATATAGTGTAAATAATGTCGAACAGGTTGAACTTTCATCTCCCCCGGTCGGATTGTATACTATAAAAGTAAGTGGCACAAATATCCCGGAGGGGCCACAGCCGTTCGCTCTGGTAATCTCTGGTGCACTGGATGTCACACCACTTGTAATTACATCTGCGACTGCATTCCCTGCAACCATAGAAGCAAACGGATCCGAGAATACCACATTTAATGTCACTGCAACAGGTTCTGGTGGAATTGCATCTGTCACAATGAACCTGACAGCAATCGGTGGTTCGCCGACACAGGCGTTGATCAATAACAACGGGATATGGCAGTACACCACCAATACAACCGCACTTGGAACCTTCCACTTGCCAGTGAATGTGACAGACAATATGGGAAGTTCAAACACATCAGTAAATATCACCTTGAACACAACAGATACCACACCACCCTATGCATCAGGAGAGATTCCGGCAAACAATTCCCAGGTTAATGACAACACACCACAGATAAGTGTAAACATTACAGATAATGCATCAGGCGTCAACC
>JAUWRA010000220.1 GCA_030610815.1 Methanosarcinales archaeon | reverse complement strand
CATGACCCGCATGTGCTTGAGTATCCGGGTGTGGATATTTCCCATGAGTTGGCTGATGTGGTAAAGGGTGCGGATGTGGTGGCGATATTGACGGGGCATGATGAGTATTTCGGGCTTGATGCAGGGGATTTGAAGGACTTGATGGGGCAGGGGTGTCCTGTGGTCGTGGATGGGCGGAATGTGGTGGATGCTGATGGGTTCATTGGTGCTGGGTTTGTGTATAAGGGGATTGGGAAAGGGGATAGGAATGAGCATCAAATGAATTGTAGCTAAAATGTAGCTCTTGATTGTGAATAACTCACCGCAGAGGTCGCAGAGGGACGCAGAGAAATGCTCTGCCTACTCTGCAGTGCAATATCACTTCAATTATATATTTTCACAGCCACCGGCTGCGCCTCCCACGCTCCCCGTCCCATGTCCAGCAGATATACTCACCTACTCACCCGACCTAAAATTACTCAATTCCCCTGCTCTTGGAACCGATGACTCATGAACCACCAAGTCTGGCTGCACTCTGCCGCTCTTAATGGCAACAAGTACATGGGTGTCAATTATTTCAATATTAACCGCAGATGAAAGCTGACAAACACAGATAAAGAAAATTATTTATTTAAATTTCGATTACACACTGAAAAATAGTTTTAATCTAATTTCGAATGAAATATCTGTGTTCATCTGTGGTTTAAATAAACATAAATTATATATTTTAACAGCCATCACCTGCACGCCACACACTCCAAAAAACAAGTGAAATTAGACAAAATCTAATGATAACAGTTAAGTAACTACTACAATATTTACTACCCATAACAAACTATTTTATCATTAAAATCAACACTTTATTTATACGTTTATCAGGACTAATACAACCATGAAAGGCATAATCCTCGCAGGCGGCACCGGCTCCCGCCTCTACCCCCTGACCAAGGTGACCAACAAGCACCTGCTGCCCGTGTACGACAAGCCGATGATCTACTACCCGCTGCCGACCCTGATCGATGCTGGACTGGACGATATCCTGATCATGTCGGGCCGGGGCAGCAAGCTCATACGAACGCAGATGTAGTTTTCAGGCAAGTGAACATAATACCTGGTAATGTTACAGCAATAAAATATCTGACAGCCACAAAAAATGGTAAAGTATATATGCAATTTTGACACAATTACGCTTAAAATTAAATAATTATGGTGTGTTATG
>JAUWRA010000087.1 GCA_030610815.1 Methanosarcinales archaeon | reverse complement strand
AAGTTATTAAAGGTGCTGTTTATTGTTACCATGTTGAACACAAAGTAATATCATCGCTTTATATTACAAATAAATTATGTATTTATTGTGATGATATTACAACTTTGTACTACATAACTGGATTATGGAACTGTGCCATATTCGCACAGTACATCACACAAAAATATCAGACCATGAAAAACCGCTTCAGATCAGGAAGCCGGTTTCGCTCTTGGTCTTTATGTCCACCAGGATAAAATTCTTCATATTGCTGCGCCTGATATCAGCAATATCCTTCAACTTGACACCTTCCACAAAGGATACTTTCTCGATCTGCTCATGGAACTCGTCAAAATCCAGCTTGACCTTTAAGCCCCTCAATCTAAGTGTAATAGGTAAAGGAGACAGTACTTCATTTATCGCAGGCACCTGGTCCTCTATCTCTTTCTTCACCCTTGGCGGCATAACGGAAAGCAGGTCCTTACCAATCTCCTCCCGTTCCTTATCAAATATCTTGCCAACAACATCGACCACCTGGTCCATGGCATACATCTCTTCCCCTTTTCGCAGCCTGTGGGCAATACGTCCCAGGTTACCCACATAAACATCCGCATCTGGTATGTCTGCAATATCTATCTCGGGAGCCCCTGTAACAACTATGGGAATATCGATACCTTCGAACAACTTTGGCTTGCTCTCGGTGATGCAATGTTTGAAATTGCCAAAAACATACACTGCCACGTCATGCTCATTGATCAGTTCACGCTCATGTGCAGATATCTGGCACGTCCTGGAACCCACACCCCTGGCCAGCCCCACCATATTGGTCTTTGCACCTTTGCGGCGCAAAAACTCGGCAATATCACAGTCCGGGTGCGGAAGGTGATGATATGCAAGTGTTGGTGCCACAACAGCGATCTCTGTGCCGGATAGAGGTGCACGGGTCAACTCGCTAAGCAATTTCTTTGTCAGATCCTCAACAAGCCCGGTATCCTTGATCGGAACCAGCATTATGATGACAACTTCAGTCTGCATTATATTCTTCTGGAGAATATAACCTCCCAGGTCCTCTACCAGCTCTTCGATCAGGTTATGTTTATAGACCCCGCCTTCGTACATCATTGGTTCAAGCATGGAGCCCCACCTCTTTTAGCAATTGATCGCGCATACTTTCTGCCCGGTCCTTCCAATCCTGTTTAATAGGATCTTCGGAAGCCACGAAAAGAATATAATCATCTGTCAGTTGATGGTACCTGACCCTGAAACCCTCGGGGATGATCCTCAACATTGCATCAACGATCCTGTCATTGATCTCCTGTACTTTTTCATCGATCACCATGTCTCCGAGCAGATCAACCTCAGTCATATAATCCGGAGTTTCCACAACGATCGTCGTTCTTTCCTCTTGTGAGATATTGCCCCTGCCGTAGCGTTCCCACAATTTTTCCAGTAGTTGAGGAATATAAGCTTCCTTGTTAAGGCTAATTAACACTTCAGTTTTACCGTATCCGCCAATCTCCAGGTCAGCGAAATCACTAAGTTTGACCGACGCTAATCCTTTCTTGCGCAGACCAAGGAAAATGAATACCGGTTCGGTCACATCCACAAAAACCCGTACCTTCATTAGAACCCTGCCCAGCGCCAGGTCGGACAGCACATCTATTATCACCCTCCTATAGATATCTGCACCTAACTCTTCGGGTGATTCCACAATAATTGTATCATCTTCCATCTATGTGACTCCCCAACGGGTCTATTTATCAATAAAACCTGATACCAGTAGTGCCGCACCCACAGCACCGATGTACTGGGCATTTGGCGGAACCGTAACCTTGATACTTAGCAGTTCCTCCATGGCCTTGGGTATACCCTCGATAAGCGATGACCCGCCTACCATGATCAGCGGTTCCTTAACATCGATCTCCTGCAATTGCTGCTCAAAGACCTGTTCCACCACACTATAACAGGCGGCTGCTGCCACATCCTCCTGTGCTGAGCCTTTTGCAAGGGAATTGACCAGGCTCTGGATGCCGAACACTATGCAATAACTGTTCATTTCCACGTTCTGCTGCATTCCCTTAACAGCCAGATCACCCAGTTCTGTGATATCCACACCCAGCCGCTTTGCAGTCATCTCCAGGAACCGGCCTGATGCTCCTGCACAGATACCACCCATAGTGAACATACCGGGAATACCATCCTGCACGGCGATGGCCTTATTGTCCATACCTCCAATATCGATGACAGTGGACGGTCCAAGCTGGCTGTTGGCAAGATAGACCGCTCCTTTGGAGTTGACAGTGATCTCTTCCTGGACCAGGTCTGCATTGAACTCTTCGCTCAGCAGGAACCTTCCGTAACCGGTAACACCAATGGCCTGTATCTCATCCCTGGTAATACCCGCCTCGACCAGGGCATTGTCCAGTGCCTCATTTGCACTTTCCACCACCTTGATGGTGGGGACCCAACCTGTGCCTATGATCTCATCATCCTTCATTATCACGGCCTTGGTGGTAGTCGACCCCGAATCGATGCCGGCGGTCAAACCTTCCTGCTTCTCCCTGGCAAGCAGGCTGCGACGCCTGGCAGTAGTGGTCAGTGCTTCCAGTCTGGTAAGTAGGGTACCGGACGTTGTACGTTCAGTGAACGAATAACTAATGACAGGAATCTTCGAGTTGGCATAAATATATCTGCGAATCTCATTTCGCACCAGGGCACCTTCGGCACACCTGAAGCATGAAGCGATCAATACGGCATCAGCCATGGTCTTTCCTTCCACAATTGCTTTTGCCCTTGCCATCATCAATTTCAGGTCAGGGCTTGCCACCTTGAACCCGAAATTTTCCTCAACATTCTGGACGTCCTCTGTGGATATCTCAGGGAAGAAAATTTCAGCATCAACCATACTGGCAGCAGTATCTATCTCTTTCTGGATACCACTGTATTCACTACCACAGGAAAGCTGGGCGATCTTGACAAGACTTTCTTTTGCCATATCATTCACCTCCCTTTCCAAGTCCTTCCAAAAAATCGTGTATCATATGCACAAATGCCTTTGCATCCTCTTCGGTGCTGGGATAATCCAGTTCCAGTATGGGTATGTCCTTTGTCCGGACCAAGAAGTTGACAAGCTCATTGGTACGGGCGCAGCCCATACATCCGAAAGATATGTCTGGCTCCATGACAATAACAGCTGCCTCGGCCTCCTCAAGCAATGGACCCAGCAGCGCCATCCTGCCCCTCACACCGGAAGGTACTTCAACGGCAGCATATTTCAGTCCGATCTTCGGGTCTTCTGGAGTAATATTAATAGGCGGCGAATCCAACCCTGCCGTACGGATCTTTTTCCCGACCTCCCGCATTACAGCAAGAGGTTCATGACCGAACCTGTCTATAAGGTCTGATAGAATCAGACTGTTGCTGGGGTAAATAAAAACCTTAACCATCTCGATAACCTCATTTGGACTGTGCAACCTCTTTTTCAATAATGTCTTTGAATGTTTCTATGTGTATTGGCAAAGACCGGGTCATTTTCGTTCCCTTGCCCTCCCCTCTCTCGATCTCTTCAAGTGCTGATGTGATATATGGCAAAAACGGAAATTCAAGCTCGTGCTGGTGGAACCCGGGTTTTGGTCCTCCACCCCGCCCGACCCTGCACCTGTGCGGATCGCCAGGCGGTACACCCCTTTCCTTAATAAATATCCGGTTGGGGTCAATAGTCCGCATGTCCCTGGCAACTTCATCTACTACAGACCTTTTTCCCTCGATAATAAGACCAAAACAAGTCTCTTTTACCGTGATATCGGCCTTGCTTTCATATATCTTGATAACAAGATCGCTGGGAAGGGTAAAGGTGGAGTGCAGGACTATCATCTTACTTATAATATCATCATCGTTCATCCTTTTCTACCTCCGTGACATACATCACATCTCCCTGTTTGACCCCATCCAGTTTTTCAATATCCCGGACAATTCCGATTATATTAGTAGCGTGGAACTTCTCGCCAGTGGGACCATACCGATTATCGTCAATGGATTTTGTACCGATCAGACCGTACTGGTTGGACGCCTGGTTGGTCACGCCGAGTTCACCTGGGAGGACCACATCCTTTGGAGTATTTTCAGGCATGATCTCCTTGTATCCCTCTACCCGTTTGATTGTCTTGAAAATAGTAGTATTCTCATATGTGAAATGTACAGGCAAAGGTGCAATCGGACGATCCTTCAGTTTGAGTGCATGTTGGAAATATTCAATGGTGATCGGTGCCTTATCCTGGTAAAACTTGATGTGTAACAATTGTTTGGGTGGAATACATAACACAGAAACTTTTTTCGCTTCAATAATTTGCATTGTAGTAAAGGGCAGTTGTTCAACAACAATGGCATCCTCGGCTATATAACCATCAAATGTGACCTCAAGTCCTTTTTGTTCTGCCAGTGCTTTTGCCTTATCGATCGTCATGCCCTGGAACATGATCCTTTCAGGCGAGACCCTTACTTCCAGTCTGTTACCTTTTTCTGCCAGCTTGACAAGCTGGATCCCCTTATTGACGTTTCCCACGATCGAATGCACCATACTGCTGGTCCGGTCATCCTTATAAATAAAAACACGTCCCAATCCCGAACCCTTGTTTCGCACTGCAACAGCACCTTCCGACCTGGAATCCAGGGACTCGAATGGACAATCTTCACCATTTAATAGGTTGTCCACTACGTAGGAACTGGAGATATCGTCCACCTTGAATATCCCGTCACCTATCAGTCCAAGGAAATGTTCAGCACCATAAGGTGCATCCTTCCTAAGTTCCACTGAAAGGTAGGTGAATATCTTCATCCCATTTTCGAGAGGCGTATTCATGTCAGTGGTGTTGATCTTATCAGTCAGCGTTTCCCACCGTATGACAGGCTCTATCTTGTTGATCGTGTCCCCTTGTTCCAGTTTCGCAATTATATTCTTGCCGCTAATAACCCTTGCAAAAACACCCCCGTCGGCCGGTGAACCATGGGATGCAGTATGGCGGTTCTTTGATACTACTATATATGTGTTCTTTGCATCATATCCCCCGGCCCCGAATACCAGGTCATATTTCTGGTAATCAAAGGTTCCCCTGTCCGGTGTGATATTGGTAGGAATGGGGCCAAAAGCCAGTGCATCGATAGTGGCCCAGTGGGCACGTAATTGTTTTCCTACAATTTGACTAAGCCAGGTAGACACCAGTTCGGGTTTTTCAGTATCTACCTCTATCTTGAACTCGCCTTTGTTTGTCTGGACACTGTACTCGGTGGTCTGTTCCTCTTTCTCTTCGTCACCTTTTACAATGCCTATCGTTGCCCTGCTAATGCAGGAAGTTTGTGTTTTAGTAAGAAGATCGCCAAGAGATGCCCCTTCTTCTATTTCAACAGGGACCTCGTTCAGTTCTACAGTGATGGTGCTTGTCAATAACCTTCCTCCATATGAGACAGCTAATGTATAATGCTAATATACAATAATATGTAATACCATTGGGTAATACTACAGGAGAATTACCCATATTACCAATATTATTTGTATTTGTGTGAACAAACTATAAATCTTTGGATATCCCTTCAAGTGCCTCGTCTCTTTCATCTCTTGTCAGATGGCTTAGCACCTCTGAAGTTTCACCGATATCTACTATCTTGCCAAGTCTCATAAGTGCTGCCCTGTCGCATACCTCGGCAACGAAATCCATATCATGGGATACAATAACAAAAGTCTCACCCAGTGTTTCCCTTGCGTGTAGAATGGATTTGGAAACCTCGATCTTTGTAATAGGGTCCATGGTACCAGTGGGTTCGTCAAATACCAGTATCCTGGGCTCCTTCATTAATACTTGTGCCATCGCTACCCTGTGATTTTCACCTTCACTGAGTTCGTCAGGCATTTTTTGCAGTATGTCTGTGGCTTTTTTCTCAGAAAACCCTGCAGTCATCAGGGTTTGGATAGCCTTGCGTTCTCCCAGTTCGTGTGGAAGTTCCAGACCAATTGACTCGGTCAGGTTATCCACTACGTTCCTGTGGGGATACAGGCTGTATTCCTGGTGAAGCATACCAACATATTTAGTGGCCCTTCCCTTACCATTTGGACCCAATACAGTCATATCTATCCAATCATCTCCTATCTTGATGTGTATATCACCAGTAGTGGGTTGTAACAGACCTGTAATTATCTTGGATGTGGTAGTCTTGCCTGCGCCGCTTACTCCTATCAGGCCGAAAATCTCTCCTTCCCTTACATCAAATTCGATATCATTAACAGCATTGACTACACCTCTATCAAGAGAGAAATATTTCATCTTAAGGCCTTTAGCCTTGATAATTAAATCCCCCACAGTGTATTCATGTTTCTCGATTACAGAGGCTTCTTTCATGAATATGGAACAAACCTCTTTTGGATCTCCCTGGGCTACTATCTCCCCATCTTCTAAGAGTATTGCCTTGTCTGACAGCTCTTCAATAACCTGGGGCCAGTGTGAAGTAATGACAAGGGACATGTTATACTGTTTCACAGAGTTCATTATACTATTATGGACAAGTTCGGCTGTTTTCGGGTCAAGTGTACCTGTAGGTTCATCGGCCAGTAGCATCATGGGGTCCTTGACAAGCTGTCTTGCCAGTACTACCCGCTGTTTTTCACCACCGCTCAACTCCCTGGCAATATGCATCATGCGGTGAGACAGGTTGACCTGATCCAGCAGGTCGGCAGCTTTATGAATGGCAGTAGGCCCTTTTTCCCCTATCTCGTTAAGTGCATTCATCACGTTTACTATGACCCTGTCATCGCCGTACAGTGCAAATGTACGCTGCAGCATAATAGCAAGCCGCCGGGATATGTCTCTTCTGACGGGATCGTGGAGGGGAAGTGATACAAAATCTGCAACTATTTCTTTAAGTTCAGTACCACATTTTTTGCAGGAATTGCCTGAATGACTTGCGGGTTCGATCTGGCCGCAGGATTCACACCGGGCTACATGGTATAGTAGCTGTCCCGAGATACGGTCGAATTTTTCCACACCTCTCAGGACATGCATCAGGATTGATTTCCCTGAACCGCTTTTTCCAAGTACTCCAATAGCTTCACCTTCATTGATCGTCAGATTTATATTTTTCAATACATCAACATCATCAAAGCCCACAGATAAGTTTTTAATTTCAATGAAAACTGACATTTATCTCTCCTCTTGCATAATTTTATTAGTATGGTTATTTAGCCAAATAATATTACATATTCTGGACACAACCGCAATACATTATATACTTATCACTGGTGATTCTTTAGTATATAAATGCATATATTCGTGATACTACATTGATACAATCAATACATAAATATAACGATAATACATTAAAGTAAAAAATTTAGCAATGAAATGTACCCATAGCGTCAAGTTAAGCTTGTATGATTTTTAGTTTTCGCAATCTAGTGCCACTTTTTTCTTTTTTGAGGTGGTGTATACACACTATATCAACAATAGGGCACATATCTGCTAGAAAATACATCAGTTTAGTGGCTATAGCAGGTGTTTTTGAAGGTTAATAACAATGTGCTTTATCGAGAAGTCCCCAAGCCAATCTTGACGCTATGGAAATGTACTGTATATATGGAAATTATTCACTTGAGTTGAGCCGTGCTTCAATCTTCTCTTTAAGGATGTTGCTAAGGATTTTTCCAGGTACACTGCCCCTGAATTCCTTCATAACTTCACCCATTAACGGTCCAACTGCCCCTATACCTTGTTCTTTTACAAAATCAATGCGTTGATTTATAATATTTTCCACAGAGCGTTCAATGTCTTCAATGCGTTTTTGTCCTAAACCCATTTTTTTAGCAATATCTTCTATATCCTTTTCCGGATTTTGTGCAATCTCGATTAACAAAACAGGTATTACTTCTTTAGCAGCACCGCCGGAAACGATTAATTTAAAAAGATCGACATAATGATGAGACTCTACTTCATCTATATCAAAGTCATGAGTCAATTCGCTTTCCCGTCTAAGTTTAGTGAGAGTATTCACTAATGTACTTGCAACCAGTGTTGAATCAATATAGGGCGTATCGAGTGCAGAGTGTTTGCCGTTATCGAATGCACTTGCAACCAACGTTGGATTAATACCTGGCACTTCGGTAATAATTTTTTCAAATAATTCTAAATGTTTCGAAGCCACAATTCCAGCCAGTTCTTCGTTCAGTCCCAATTCTTCCATATATCTGGCCTTACGCTCAGGCAGCAGTTCAGGTAGTTCAATAGAATCCAGCATATCCCTGGTTATTACTTCAGACGGCACATCAGTCTCGGGATACATCCTGGCCGCCCCGGGAAGAGGTCTCATATATGCCGAGTTACCGTCAGGCAGTCCCCTTCTGGTCTCCTCGGGAATACCTTTCAGTGCTAAACGGGCCCGCTCAACCACCATTTGCAGGGCACCCTGTGCCCTGTCTTCCAGGTCTGCAACTAATATAACACAGTCCCCGTCCCTGGCACCCACTGCCTCGCGCACAGTATCCACATCCTGTTCGGTTATGCCGTATGCAGGCAGTTCATCAGTATGGAATATTCCGCCAACACCTGATTTTTTAGCATAGTCTGAGAACTCTGTACCCAGCCTGCGCCCGGGCTGTATCTCGCGGCCTACTTGCCCTGCAAAACCCGGCAGGTCCAATGCCAGTACAACACCGCGCTTCAGTGCTTTTTTAATGACCTTTGACTGGGTTTGGTTGAACAGGTTTGTGACATTGACAATATCCCCTGGAACCGAAGCATTATTGGATTGCAGTTTTTCCATAATGTCAAGCAGGTTCACCTGCCGCTCCACTTCCTGCTCCACAATGGTCTCGATAAGGTCCAGGGCCTGCACGCCTTTGATCTCTACCCGTGCGCCCCTGGCAATGGAGATGTTCACGTCCTGCCTGATGGTACCCAGGCCACGCTTGACCCTGCCTGTGGAGCGCAGCAGCATGCCTATGGTCTCTGCCACTTCCCTGGCATGGGCAGGTGATACAATATCGGGGTCGGTCCCGATCTCCACAAGTGGAATGCCCTGTCTGTCAAGTGAATATATTACACTGTCCACCTTGTCTTCCACCCTCTGGGCAGCATCTTCTTCCAGGCACAGTACACCGACACCCACCTTTCCCTGGCTGGTCTCAATGTACCCGCCTGTGGATACGAGGACAGTACGCTGGAATCCGGATGTATTGGAACCGTCTATAACGATCTTACGCATTGTAAAGACCTCATCGAACGGGTCCATGTTCATGAGTTTGGCTATCTGTAGTGTGAGGTTAAGTGCCTCCGGGTTCAACTCCCTGGGCGGTTCCTCGTCATTTTCGACCAGGCATGTAGTATCATAGGCTTTGTAAACGAATTGTTTTGTCAGCATGGCCTCTTCGGCTGCGGCCCGGTCTACCTCTCCCATCTCGCTGCGGGTGGGACGCAGGTACCTGAAGAACTCGAAGTTGGAATCTTCTACATCCCTTAAAGTTGTCGGGCAGCCACAGAACAGTTTCTCTTTCGTGTCAAGCTGCTGGTGGATCTCAAGACCTGACATCAAGCCCAGTTGTTTATAATCATACTTGCTGCTCATGGGTATCTAGCTCTCAGGGTGGTGTGTAATGTTGTATAAAACTATTGATATAGTCAGCACAGTCCCATAATCCAGTTATGTAGTAAAAAGCAGCAATATTATCATAGAAATCTGGCTGCTGGCGCGCAGGGCCGTGGATGCTGCCGGGATGGGTGTGGAGATTGCGAGGGGGTTGGGGGAGAAGGGCAGTGAACCGGGACCATGTGCATATATTTATCAAATACCCGTCAAAATATTCCGTAAGTTATATGTCGAAGATGATCAAAGGTAGAAGTAGCAGAGTGCTCAGGAAAGAATTTCCTCATTTGAAGGAATGGTGCGGTGACCATCTTTGGGCTCCAAGCTGCTACCACGGCTCTGTGGGCACTGGCTGGGACGTGGTTGAGAAATATATCTCGGCACATAATACATATGAGCATAACAGGAAGTAAATACGGAATAATCGCCATATACAGGCCCGGTACATTTGTACGGAGTATACCAGTGACTGCGAGATGGGGAGTTTATGCTCGGAGAGTTGAAGAGAATCCTGAGATAAATAAATAAGTGATCTCTTATGTGTGTTATTTATGAAAGGTCAATTTGCAGATCGAAAGTGTCCATTATGTCAAACAACTATACCTGGAAAAGAAAAAATATGTCCTAAATGCAGAATTCAAGTTGGAAGAGAGAATATCGATCCAGAATTTCCAGGGTCGTATAAGGGATATATAAAACAAAAGCACTGAAACTTCCGAGCATGAGTGATTATGAATACAACACAAGTTCGAGAGATATTTTTCAATCTAAAATCAACCGTCTGTTGCTGATTTCCACGTAATATCTTTCAAATAGCCCATCATATAAAACTTTTTTATACCAATAAAACCACTATCCAGTGCTCACTTCTCCCAAT
>JAUWRA010000030.1 GCA_030610815.1 Methanosarcinales archaeon | reverse complement strand
CAGTTGATAGAGCGTAAATAATGATCCTGTTGACGTTCATCAGTATCCATTTCAAAAAGTAGGGTAATAACATCTGTATGAATCATTATTTGTATTATCTGCCACAGAGAGCACAGAGACCACAGAGAGGAAATACTATGTGGCCTGTGTGTTCTCTGTGGCTATCATTTTTTTCCTCTGATTTGAAGTATATACTCAATTTGATATGTTTGATGTTCGTGAGTCATATAATGCCGGCTTCAACCAATAATTTGGTGTTTTCGTAGATGTCACCTTTCATAATTGACGTGCCTACCAATACGGCATCGGCACCTGCCCGTATTACCCTAACGGCATCCTGTGGAGTTAGTATACCGCTCTCGCTTATTATAATCATGTCAGGACTGTGTTTCCTGATAATGGGGGCCAGTTCTTCGGTTGTGGCCAGGTCGATCTCCATAGTCTTGAGGTTTCGGTTATTGATGCCTATGATGTCTGCATCAGTGTCCAGTGCGGCCACAAGTTCAACGCGATCATGCACTTCCACCAGCGGCTGTAGTCTCCTGTCCTTTGCAAGTGCGATGAATCCGGGCAGCCTATCGCCCAGTATACCGGCTATCAGCAGTATCAGGTCGCTTTCTACCTCATAGAGCTGTCGTTCGTCTATTATAAAGTCCTTCCTCAATACCGGAATGCTTACGGCCTGCCTGACATGTTCCAGGTTCTCCAGGCTGCCGTGGAAAAAATCCGGCTCTGTAAGTACGGAAATGGCACAAGCGCCGGCCTTTTCCATTGTCCTTGCTATCTGTGCGGCATCGGCAGGGGTCACCTCCCTGTTGTGGGTGGTGGGAGATGCGGGTTTGACCTCTGCTATCACAGGTATATATTGCGAATCCTTCGCATACTTTATGGACCTGGTAAGGCTCCTTGTGCTTATTGTCTGTGGTGTGCCTACATCTGCCAGGTTATTGACACGGTTTTCGGTTGCTGAAATGATATTTTCTATTATTCTGTTCATGTACCAGACCACACAAATGTATATGTTTGTTCGATGATGTACAATATTGTACATTATATATAATACTTATGCAGGATTCTTATTGGAAGGGGATATAAAAAATATATCCTACAGGCTGTACTAAAATACCTATAAGTCACGAACTTTGCAATGGAATTTTCGAGGCATTAAAAGAATGCATGAAGATAGCTAAAATTCATTCGTAGTCTTGACTCGTGAAAGAATAAAAGGGGCATGGAAATCCAGTGTAACAGTGCTCTCGACAAAATTATAAATATAATTGAACTATATACTTTTAATAAATGACCCAAAAATCAAAAACGCATAAGAAATCTGCTTTTACAGGACGCGGTATAAGGGGTTCAGATATAGGTGCATCAAGTGAAGATGTTGGAGTGCCAGTTAGAAATGTGCACGATGTAGGTATTCCAAGCGTCCATATTTTAAGCAAAAACGATATTGAAAATGAGCTATCCCAGATCGAACAAAAGTTCGGAATGACCTCTGAGCAATTTTATAAAGCTTGGAGAGAGGGTAAAGTACACGGACATGAGGCCGTAAAGCTGGGCAGTTATTTTGAGTTCTATAAGGATGAGTATAAGTGAAGGTCCAGGACCGGGTATCTGAAATAGACTCTTTCATAAACTGTAGCATTTTTCAAGTTTGCTCATAGGCCTTAAGGAAGTCGTTTCGAGGAATACTTGCTTGTGTGCAGATCGTTCTTAAAGTTGAGCCTTTGATCCGGGTATGATTAGGCATCGTCAACGGAGTCCGTGTGTCATCAGGATTTTCACGAACCATCGCAATATGTTCTCGTTCCCGGACAAGGCGAAATCCCTGAAGTTCTAATGCCTTAACGACTCTCCTTTTTGGAGCATCAACCGGAAACTTTGTCATTAGATGGCTACTCCCGCTTCGGCTACAAAGGCTTCCAGTATAGGTGATTCAACCTCAAGAACCTCTTGACCAAAAGTTTCGATGTGGAATTGAATAGCTGATTTTACATCAGCTAATGCCTCCTCATAAGTGTCGCCTTCACCGACAATTATACCTTTGAAGCCTAGCGGATAAGCCACATAGCCATCAGGATGTTTCTCAACAATGACTTTGAATTGTTTCATCATATTATTCTCCTTAGTCTATGGTATTGCTCCTAAATTCTTTGAAATCATTTCTTTAAACCATATACTCGTATTCCTTTCAAATTAAATGATAATTAATCAAATTGCTCAGAACTTTGAGACACAGATTACACTGATTACACAGATTGATTGTGGTTGTGAAAATCAGTGTAATCAGTGAAATCTGTGTCTACATTAATCTTGCATTTGACCATACTTTTGAAGTGGATACGGATTTTCCGACTATTTCTTATTAATCATAAACTGAATAATCTAGTCGAGATTATTCAGTTTCCAGAAATTCGGGAATTATTCTATAGATTTCTTTACAGGGTTATTGGCGCATCCAGTCGTCCCAATCCTGGGCCTTGGAATCTAAAATGCTTACAATATCTTCCAAGAGTTCTGCTGGGATGCCAACTACCAGTTCATCATCTTTCAGACCTGCATTCTTAGCTGCTCCGTCACAGCCAATGGAGACATTTAATTCACCGGTTGTATAGGGCGAACCTGTAGCATCAGCACATGTTGACTGGATACCTGCAAAGTTAGAGGTCACCCGTCCGCCATGTCTATATATCACTGCATGGACGATCCGTCTTGCTGCAAGCACATTTGCGATAACCACAATAACATCGGGTTTTGTTGGTGTGTTGTCAAGCGGGGCAACTATGGTTCTGACTATTGACCCTGGTGTGGGCCTGGGCATATTATCTACTACTCGTTTGGCAATGCCGAGGGATATTTCTTTACCAAGTTTATCATAATAGAGTGCTCCGGTTGAGATATTTTCAGGATAATCTCGAAGCCCAATGGCAGCCGCACCCCCTTTGCATGAATGTTTTTCTTCGGCTGCTAATGTTATTGCATCATTGAACCTGGCATTTTGCAACATTTGACAATATCTGACTGGTTCTTTAATTTCTTCCATTCCCTCCGGAATGTCTTCTTTTCTTGTTAAAAGTGAAACTGCTATTGGTTTTCCATTTAACTTCAGGATATTTACTAATTTTCTTGACATTTCAGAATATTCCATATTAATTACCACCTGTTTTACAATGTATTTAACTGCATTATTGATTATTAATCATTAATCCTATTATATTTTCCTGAAATGATTTTTCTTTCAACAATTTTTCCACTTGTTTTCTTGTAGTCCCCTATAAATCGTGGCTTTATATCAAGACATGCAGCCAGGCAGGGGGCAGCCCGCCACATACCCGCAGCTCTGTGCCCGGCAGCTGGCAGGCCGTTCTGGATATAACATACCAATCGGCTTTGATTACATTGAGCTTGGACTGGCTGCCAGGATAACCTCAGACGTGGTGCAACTTGCAGCTCATATTTATTGGAAATATTCAACCCAAAGAATTTTTAGGTATTATGACTTACTTTACTATGGAGGTTGAAATTATGCAAAATACAACTCTTCATAGAAACATCTTCCAACGCCTACTTGGGATATGCGCCACAAAGAAACCGTTAGATGAAGACTGCTGGACCTTCGATGACGGAAAGATCGTTGTAGACCTTGCCAGTGCACCCGAGTTATCGAGTGTCAATGGAGCCATACGACTTGAAGCAAAGACGCTCCCTGAACGCATTCTTATCATCCAGGGAGATGATGGCGAGTATTATGCTTTCCAGAACCGCTGTACACATGGCAAGCGCCGCTTGGATCCGACCGGGAATGCTGCAGGTGCAGTGCTGTAGTATCGGAAAATCGATCTATGACTACAATGGCAAGATCATCTCCGGATCAGCGAAAGACGATATTCAAGCCTATCCAGTAATAGTTGACAATGGTAAACTTGTGATTACATTGTGATACAGGGATTCTCACTGAACTTTCAGTCACGAGATAGACCGTATAAATTGTAGGGTGGTCTGTAATGTACTATCCCACACCCACGGGCTGGACCCCGAACCATTTAAAGCCAGCCCCTGTTCAGCGCATATAGCTAGGCAGAGGGCAGCACGTCCCATACTGCAGTCTTGACAGCGCCGGCAGCTGCCTGACCGTCCTGTATATCCCCTGGTCAGCTGCTGTAAGTCCTTAATATCCTGCTGATCGGCGCTTGGGTAAATAGCTCTATATGTATAGGATTTTGTGTGAAAATATTGCTAGATAACTAATTATATTCCGTGAGTAGCCCCTCATTTCCACTGGAAATTATATTAATTATTCTATAATTAGTGTCATGATGATGATGATACTATTTTGAAATTACCGCCACCCACCTGCCGGCAGCACTCCCGATAAACCGAATGCCGGACCAGCAACACACAGCTTGAAGCATGGCAGCCCGCCCCACAAAACTCCATCATACCACACGCCCAATCCGACCTATAGCATACACTCGCAAAATTATAGCAAATATAATAAGTGTATCTTACATAGTCCACTATATCAATGTCGGCCAGGAGATTAAGGCAAAAGTGCATATAAAAAAAGCTAAACAACAAGAGGGGTAAACATAATAGAGAATACCATTGACACTGCCTTTTTCAATTCATGGTTTCGAAATTACGTAAAAGGTTTTTACTCGAAAGATCCAAATATCCAGGAGAATATCAGACTTAAAGAAGAACACTCATTACGTGTTTGTAAGGAGATCCTTCAATTAGGCAAATCCCTGGACCTCAATAAAAATGCACTTCATCTGGCTGAGACCATCGCATTATTTCACGACATTGGTCGCTTCGAACAATTCAGGACCTATGGCACTTTTAATGACAAAATATCGGAAAACCACGCTACCCTCGGGCTGAGGGTTTTAGAAGAAACAAACGTATTAAGCCGGCTCACAAAAACACAACGTTCAATCGCCTATAAAGCCATAGGATATCACAATGTACTTAAACTTCCCGACCCCGTAGATGAAAAACCTGATTGTTTACTGTATTCGAAATTATTACGGGATGCGGATAAATTGGATGTATGGCTGGTTGTGACAACTTATTATGCACAACGTCATAAGCACCGCAACCCTGCATTGGAACTTGAACTTCCCGACACACCTGAATATTCACTTTGCTTTGTCGAAGATATTCTTAACAACCGGGTTTCAAATTACCATGCCCTGAAAACATATAATGATTTGAAACTCCTACAACTGGGTTGGATATTTGATATTAATTTTACCCGGACATTCCGTTATATTCAACAAAGGCAGATCATTGAGAAAATCATTACCACCCTGCCTGATACTGAAGATATACGAAAAATTCAGAACCATCTAAACGAATATCTGGAAAAAATAGGTAATTCCTGATCCCAAATATAAAAAGAGACACAATATCATTTTCCAGTTATTTTTCAGATATGGATTTCAGGTTGCACCGTCTGTGAATATTGAATGGTTGCCGCCGCCGACAGTTGAAATATATATTGTGTGTGATTTAAATCAACAGAGGCACACACATCGTTTTTTCCCTTACTCTGCGTGCCTCTGCGCCCTCCGCGGTTCACAGTGAAATGCTGTCCAGCCCCTACCCCGTTCTCACACTTCCACACTCTCCAGCCGTTCCGGCATCTGCATTTTACCCTGCCACAGTAGCCCGCAAGGGCGGCAGTGTGGCAGCCAGCTTTGTGGATTCGTGCGGGTGCCCATTCGCTGAGTGTGGGATAAGGGAGTGAATCGTGGAGTTTGCTGCCGGTGGTGGCCATAGCTGTGAAAATATATAATTTATGAAATACTGCACCGCAAAGGACGCAAAGTCAATGCAGCAATAGCTTTGCGAACTTTTCGGTGAATTCGATGAACGGCAGATCAAAATTATTGACGCACAAATTGACAGGCTGGTTCATGATTTGTATGGGCTGACAGAGGAGATAAAAGGTGGTGGAAAAGGGTAGGTGAGGTGAAAAAATTGCAAGGTGAAGAAAGAAGACATGGTCTACACCACATGAAAGACCAGCAAAAAAGGAGTATCGCCCCAAACCCCCGGCACCCACAACTCAACCATCAATTCCCATTACAACCACCCATAACTCCACAGCCAAGATATTTTAACACTAAACAAGGATAATCTTTAAATCTTGAAAAACCCATTTCACACTAACATCGGGTGAATTATATGGAACAGATAAATGAAAATCTTCAACTTTTCTCAAATGCTCACGGAGTCTCCGGTTACGAAGGCAATATCAGGCAACTACTGGAAGACAAACTAAGACCATACGTTGACGATATCAAAGTTGACAAGCTTGGTAACCTCATCACAACACGAAACGGCAGCTCTCCTTCCATCATGATAGCAGCACACATGGACGAAATAGGACTAATGTCCAAGTACATAGATGACAAGGGTTTCGTCCACTTCGTAAAACTGGGCGGCTGGTTCGACCAGACCCTGCACAGCCAGCGGGTAATACTACATACCGAAAAAGGAGATATTTACGGCGTCATCGGAGCCAAACCGCCCCATGCGATGAAGGAAGAAGAAAGGAAAAAAATGGTAGAAGCCGAAAACATGTTCATTGATATAGGTGCCAAAGACGACAAAGATGCCGAAGCCATGGGAGTCATCCCGGGAGTTCCCATCACCCTGGACCGCCAGTTTGTCCGCCTTGCCAATAACAGGGTCACAGGCAAATCATTTGACGATAGGGCAGGCTGCGTGCTCATGATCGAGGCCATGCGCATCATAAGTGAACTGGATGTAAGTTCAACAGTATATGCAGTTGGCACAGTCCAGGAAGAAGTCGGACTTAAAGGTGCCAGGACCAGTGCTTTCGGTCTTGACCCTGACCTGGCCCTGGTCACTGATGTTACAGTCTCAGGTGACCACCCCGGCATAGAAAAAAAGCACAGTGCAATTGAAATAGGAAAAGGTCCGGCGATCACCATATCCGATGCTGGAGGCAGGGGACTCATTGCCACAGAAAAGGTCATCAAGTGGTTAAAAGAGACCGCAAAACAGCACAACATCGACATCCAGCCTGAAGTGGCTGACGGCGGGACCACAGATGCAACAGCCATACACTTGACCAAGTGCGGCATCCCTTCTTCAGTAATAAGTGTTCCTTCAAGATACATCCATTCACCTGTAGAAGTAGTAGACCTTGAAGACATCAAAAAGGGAGCTGAGCTTCTGGCCAGGGCTGTGGAAAGTGCTGCAAGATTCTTCTAAATATTTACAATGAAAAACACAAAGGTGACCTGAAGGATGGCTGAAGCCACATATATTCTTGGCATCCTGGCAGTCGTCCTTTTAATGGGTATTGGAGCCCAGCTTTTTGGCAAGCTCCTGAAGATGCCCAGTATAGTTTTCCTGCTCCTTTTCGGTATAATCCTGGGACCGGAAGGACTGAAAATAGTGGATATGACCGGTTTTGAAAATGAACTGGAAGCCATCGTTGCGCTTGCCGTGGCAATAATAATATTCGATGGTGGACTGCAGATAAATGTCAAACATATCAGGACACTCCAGAGGAACATTCTCAACATAATAACCATCGGAGTATTGATCACATTCACCGGGGCATCGATCACAGCTTATTGTCTTCTGGATATAGAGCCAGGCATGGCTATGTTATTCGGTGCACTGGTCTGTGCCACCGGTCCCACTGTCATAACGCCACTGGTAAAGCAGATCCATGTAAACCAGAAGATCAGCAAGATACTTGAGACAGAGGGCGTACTCAACGATCCCATTAGTGTAATTCTGGCAGCATTGATATTTGAATGGATATTGTTGGACAAATCAGGGATAAGTGCACTGGGATACATGGCAATCACTATTGGTATGGGCTCGATTCTTGGACTGTTCGGAGGAATAGTACTTGCATATATCCTGCAAAACTTTTCCATGATCACAGCCCAGTATGCCCGTCTATTCACTTTGACAATGGTACTGCTTACATTCACGTTTGCCGAGATATTCGGAGAAGGTTCCGGAATACTGGCCGTGGCCATACTTGGCCTGATCATAGGTTCCACAGAAATTGCCCATAAAGAATCGATAAAAGAGTTCAAAGGCGATCTGGTAATAATACTGCTTTCCATAATCTTCATTCTTCTGGCTGCCATGATACGTTTTGAATATATCTGGAATATCGGCATCATGGGTGTTGCAGTGATCCTTATATTATTATTTGTGATCAGGCCCACAGCGATCATGGCATCTACAGTTAATTCCATGCTATCGTTTAAGGAAAAAACCTTTATTTCAGTTATATCACCCCGTGGCGTTGTACCTGCATCCATGGTTACTTACTTTGCCATACGGATCAAGGGATTGGACGGCACTGCAGACGGGGTGGATGTGCTTGTAGGACTGGTATTCCTGACTGTTATCTTTTCGGTCCTGCTGCCCGGCATCTTCGCCGGAACTCTTGCAAGAAAATTAGGAGTGATACCAATGGAGATATTGATCATAGGAGGAGGAGGGGTGGGCAGGGAGCTCGCCCAGAGATTTGATAAACGCGGTGAGAATGTGGTAATAGTTGATACTGATGAAAGTAACTGCCAGAAGGTCATGGAACTGGGGATAAAGTCAGTCCGTGGTGATGGCAATGACCTGAATGTACTTGAAAAGGCCGGTATCAGGCATGCCAAATATATAGTGGCAACTACGGACAAGGATAATGTTAACCTGCTGGCATGCCAGATAGCGAAAAGCAAATTCGGGTTTTCCAGTAACATGCTGGTTGCCAGGGTGAACGACCCGAATAACATCCCACTGTTCTCTGAGATGGGGATCAGGTCAATGAGTCCTATAAATTCCGCAGCTATTATTCTTGAGAACATGGTTGGACGCCATGACCTTTTCACAATGTGCGAAGTAGGTACGGAAGGTGATATCATAGAGGCCACGATCAGCAATCCAAAGATCGTAGGCAAGGCTATCAAGGATATAGATGTCCCGAAAAATAGTCTTATAGTGCTGGTACGGCGTGGAGATCAATCTATTATTGCCCACGGGGACACTATACTTGAAGAAGGCGACCAGGTTACTATTATCGGTCGTTCCGGAGCAGCAGCAGAAACTGCCAGTATCATGCAGTGAGCCAGTGGTTAAGTATGAAGGTTCTGGTAATAGGGGTCAACACGCGCCACATAGCCTGTTCTGCCAGCCGGGCAGGGTACACAGTATATACACTGGGCAGGTTCGATGATGTGGACCTGAAAGCCTGCTCTGAGGAGTCAGTAATTCACGACATGCCCGATGTCAATGATCCGGACCTGCCGGAACTCGCACCACTTGTCAGGACACTTCTCCCTGTTGATCTTATAGTGCTGGGGCCTGGGTTCGAACACCTGGGTAACTGGGTGGAAGAAATAACTCATGGAAATGTTCCTGTACTCAATAATCCACCTCATATTTTTGCTAACATTTCTGACAAGGCATGGCTGGCAGGGAAGTTAAAGATCCTGAACCTGCCTCACCCTTTTACAGTCCCGCTTGATTCCCTTAAAACTCCTGAAGACTGGACAGGTGGTTATCCTGCTTTTCTAAAACCAAGGTTCGGGGCCGGTGGAGTGGAAAACAGGTTGGTAATTGATCTAAAAAACCTTGAAATGACAATGGCCGTGCTTGATAGTTCACAATACCTGCTCCAGGAATACATTAAAGGCACTGTGGCAAGCGTATCTATTATATCTACTGGTAAGCAAGCTGTCGCTATTGCTGTTAATGAACAGCTTGCCGGGATTGATACACTCACAGGGATGCCCTTTGCATATTGTGGTAACATCACACCATACATATCTGAATACAATGACTGGATGCGTGAAACCTCTATGAACCTGGCCGTGGGACTGGAATTGGTCGGCTCGAACGGAGTGGATTTCATAATAACTGACAAAGGACCTGTCGTCCTTGAGGTCAACCCCCGGTTCCAGGGAAGCATCGATACAGTTGAGCGGTCGACAGGGCTCAACATTTTCCGGCTGCACCATGAATCTTTCCAGGGAAAGCTGCCCGTGTGCGGGGATAGCCAGTGCTTTTCCATCAAGACCATATTCTTTGCCCCGCGAAGGCTTGTGGTGGAAAAAAAGGAATATGATTATTTAGTGCAATGTTATAATGAGGGTACGGCTGCCGATGTCCCTTTAAACGGAACTGTGTGTGAAAAGGATGAGCCTGTGGTATCGTTCTTATCAGAAGGCAACAGCAGGATGGGAGTTGTCAGGCAGGCAGAGCAGCTTGTTGATGGTCTAACTGATATTATTGAAGATACCCACACGGAAGTTTAATGTCTTTATAGCACACAATTAGGGTGTAGGTGAATAAATTTGGTAAACCTGGATGATCCGGTAATTCAAGGTCTTTTATTTAATTTGGTTGGAGAAGATGGAATGGACGTTGTCCTGAACATGCCTGAAAGGGAGATTACTGATGATGGGGTGGCTGAGATAACGAACGTCCCGTTAAACATTGTCAGGCGAACCCTCTATATTCTTTTTGAGAATCGGCTTGCCACATACAGGCGTGAGAGGAATAAGGACAGTGGCTGGCTTACATACTTGTGGAAGATAGATCTTAATGGCATTAATGAATTGCTTGAAGCTGAAACTGAAAAATTTATCCGGAATCTCACGACCAAGTTTAATTTTGAAAATGATAACATGTTCTATGTTTGCAAGAACAACTGTGGTCGATTCGTATTTGATATTGTGGCTGAGTTAGAGTTCTTATGTCCCAATTGTGCTGAGGATGTGGTCTTTGATGACAATGAACTTATCAAGCAGACCTTGAAAAAGCGGATCAATGAGTTGACGTAAGCTTGATCCCGGATAAAAACGCTGCTATTGAATTGCTTAAGCTTGCCGGATGCAGTGACAGTGTAATAATTCACTGCATAGTGGTTTCAGATTGTGCCAGGGAGCTGGCTGAGATAATCTATCATAACGGGTATGCCGTAGATATTGAACTTGTGCAGATTGGAGCACTACTTCACGATATCGGCCGGTCACGAACACACGACATCAGGCATGGGGTGGAAGGGGTCATTCTGGCAAAGGAATTCAGGCTTGATGATAAGATAGTCGATATTATCAGGACCCATATCGGTGCAGGAATAGCACCAGAGGATACTGTTTCACTGGGTCTGCCGCCAGATAGGTATATTCCTTTAACCCTGGAAGAAAAGATCGTGGCCCATGCAGATAATCTGGTTGAGGATGAAACGACAGTTTCGATCTCAGAAAAAGTGGAAATCCTCAGAAAAAAAGGGCGTGAGGAAAATATCATTGAAAAAATTATCCACTTGAACAATGAGATTGAAAATATGATCGGTTAAAGGTTTTCGGAATCGTTTTTCAATACTGCACTCCACCACCATTCTGCCATGTCTTTAAGGTCTTTGCTGAATTGCCCGGAAAGTCTGTATTCACCGTTCTTGTTGCTTATAAGGCCGGCTCCAAGTAGTTTATTCCTCATTGAATAGAATGAAGCTTTTCCCACACCTAACTCTTCTGCGATCTCTTTCCATTCATTTGTTTTTACAGGTTCTTTGTTTTTTTGTCGTTCTTCTATAAGTATAAGAAATTTTTGACCCCTTGCAGCCGTTCTTTCTTCCTGGAAGATACGCCGCATCAGATCATAATAGGGGTCCCGGGAACGGCTTATCCGGGTATTTGATTCTGACCTTACTATTATTGTAGTTGAGGTTCTTGGAGCATCTTTTACAAGGGTCATTTATTTTATTCCATGCTACGCTATTGGAATTTTACTTATCAATAAAACGTTGGCAATATGCGATACTTAAGTGGGCATAGGTTTTATTAATGCAGATTTCACCAATTCTATGTAATCATCTTTTAGTGTGTATACTGTTGGTGTTTTATAGGACTCTTTATGCGCCCTGAGTATCCCCAGCTTTGAATGCACATAGCCTATCATTGATGCTACCATATTATGTGAAACATCATATTTCTTAGAAAGGATTTTATGAATTGTATCAACAGTAGCCTCTTTTATTTCAAGGAAGATATTCAGGAGAGTATTTCTTATTCCTACAGTATCAAGCTCAAGATACTTTTCTAATCGTTCCTTGATTCTTCTTTTAAGGGATCCCATAACATGCGCTCCATTGAAGAAAATTCATCATTTTTTACAATAAATAATGTATTAATTTTCGCAGTTTTAATATATATATGTTTCTACTCATCACTGTGAACAAAAAATTCCAGAGTCACTAATCATTAGTATCTCTCACTTTTTTTTATGCATATTTTCATTACTTCACCTTAAACTAGATTCATTATAAATTTTTATTTAGTGATTGATGGTGTAATTACTTTAATCAATTTTTTAGATAAAGTATAAATACGGTGACATATGAAATAATTTTATAATACATTAATATTTTATGATTAATATTTTACCGATACAATATTATTTAAGATATATTAATTTGAAAATTTATATTTGTTTAGAAACATCAGCGCACAATAATAAATATTATATAAAATATAACCAGTGGTAATTTCATTGCCAGATTTGTTTATTTTTGGTTTGGTTTCGGGATGGTTTTTTATTTTTTTTATACATTCCCGTAATATATAGTCATGGATTGTTGAGGATATATTTAGCTATGTTTTTGCAACATTCTGAATTACACATACTATAGGAATATGATATTCGAGACACAAAACCCCACCATGATCTACATAAAATATAATCCTCCGGGTATAAGGCATTATAAGTTTAAAGTATTACTATATTATATGGGAATATGTATATATAACATTATTACTTTTTTCAAACAGTTATGCAATTTACACCTATGCTTTAAACACTATATTGTGCATGCAAGGGGTATTGTTTTTGGTGGCGTTTATTATATATAAATATAGGCTTATAAAAATAAAAAACCACACCACTTATTATATATAATATATAAGTGTGGGTTTTTTAGATGCAGTGTAAAACATTATAGTATAAAATATATTATAAATAATATTTAAATATATATAACTAATAAATAAATTATAAAAAATTATAAACTAAATATTATATCTGATATTCTATATGGGATAAATAGTAAATAATAAATATATTATTATATATATTATGCAAATAAATGAAATTTTGAAAATATAATTAATATTCTAAAACTGAAATAATAATAAAATATTAATAACATTTTATTGTGAGAATAATACCAAATAATTTATTTCAAATGAAATCACTATCGATAAAGGATGTATAAAAAAAAATATACAGGCTGCCTGTTGGGAAGTGCTGTGGGGGATGCACTGGGAATGCAAACAGAATGTATGAGTCCTGGAGAGATTAAACAAAAATTCAATATCGTGTTTGACTACGGACCAGGCATGCCAGGAACTCCTAACGAAAAACTTAGACCAGGACAATATACTGATGATACTGAACAAACACTGATCCTGACACGCAGTATCTTAGAAGCTGGTAAATTCGACCCTGTACTTTTCTCAAAGAAACTCGTTGAACATTATGCAATGATCGAATCACATCCGGAATTAAATAGAGGTTGGGGCCGTACAAGCCTTGATTCCTGCAAGCGGTTACAATCCGGTACTGCATGGAATGAATCTGGTGGTGATTCACCCACATGCGGCTCATCAATGCGCATATCCCCGGTCGGACTGCTCTATCCGGATAACTTAGAAAAACTCGAAAGAACCGCAGTAGGATCATCACTACCAACCCACAGACATCCTGAATCCATCGGTGGTGCAGTGGCCGTAGCATCTGCAGTTTCTCTTGCAATAACAAACACCAGCCCTGATATTATTTTAAAGACTGCAGGCAGCCTGGCTAAAAAGTATGACCCTATGCTTGGCAACAAAATATTTTCCATTGAAAAAATGAGATATATGCCCGAGCTAAATGCATTCTCCACAATAGGCACTTCCCTGATGACACGGGATGTAGTGCCTTCGGCATTCTATTGTTTTTCTAAAGATCCACTGGATTTTTCCAGGGCCATACTTACTGCTATTAATGCAGGCGGGGATACTGATTCTATTGCTGCCATTACAGGTGCTATCAGCGGCGCATATCTTGGAATTGACGCTATTCCAAAAAAATGGCTGGATGGACTTGAGAACCGTGATGAGATCGAATCACTTGCCCTGGAACTATGGGAAATCGGCAGACATAATATGAAAGAGTGAGTCTATGATTCCAGACCATGACCGATAATGCAATAAGAGCAGTGATCCCCTTTAAAAGGGAGAATGCAAAATCAAGACTATCAGAAGTACTTTCCGAAACACAGAGACAGGAATTCGCTCTTTGTATGTTATTTGATGTTATAAGTGCACTGGAAAAGTCAGGGAAATTCGATGAGATCGATATTTTGAATTCCTCATTTTCCAGTATCATGAATACTGAGTTTCCGTTAAATGTTAATATCCTGCTAAATGAGAAAAGCCTGAACGATGCATTGAACGAATACCTCCAAAAATCGGCCGAACACTGGGATGGTACTGTGCTTATTATCATGGCAGATATGCCGCTGGTCACTGAAAAACAGATCATCGAACTTACAAATATGACAGCAGATATAGTAATAGCTCCCGGTTCGGGTGGCGGGACCAATGCCTTGCTGATACGAAATCCGGAAAAATTCCATGTGGATTATTACGGCACCAGTTTCCTTGACCACCTACGAATTTCCGAAGAAGCTGGCCTGACTGTAGATGTATATGATTCCTTTTTAGTTAGCACTGATATGGATGAACCCGATGATCTGGTAGAACTACTGATACACGGAAAGGGCAGATCAGCAGATCATCTCAGGTCTGCCGGAATATCCCTTGATACCAAAACAGGTAAACTTGAACTTGACAAAAAGAGTTGACAAATAAACAGAGCTGGCAATTACCGCTTAATTGTCAATTCAATATCAGTCCAGTCCTTTTCCACACCAGACAGAGGTTCTACTGCACCGGCCACAACACCTGCAATAATCCTCTGAACAAAATTGTTTATTGTTATATCTTTTCCGTCAACTATTAATTCTATCTCCATTTTTTCCCTCCGGTATTAAATATACATCTCATACAACTCATTCATCGTAGGCATCTCATACAACTTATTCACCGTATGCATCTCATACATCTTATGCATCTCGATTTTATTTTGAATTTTCGATTATTTCCTGCATATCCCGTACATCCCATCCCAGGATGTCACGGATGATAATATAGCTCATTTCAGGTGAGATGGCTCCCACTTCAGTACAGATAAGGTCTATATAGCTTGAAGGGGTGACATCAAAAGCAGGATTTTTTACTTTGACATGTTTCATGCCTGATAGTTTTTCAGGGTCAATGACCTCTCCTAAATCCCTCTCTTCAATTTCCACCATTTCACCAAGCAGTGTACGTGGACTGAATTTATAGGTCTCGGCCGCCACTATCAGGTTTGTCCTGCTCTCATGGGCCGCCAGTGCCAATTGGGATGTACCTATCTTATTAATGACCGACCCATTTGCTGTCACTGCATCGGCTCCTACCACCACCAGGTCCACATCCTTCATAAAGTACCTGACTGCCGAATCAACGATCAGTGTGGTTTCTATGCCCAGCTCATTAAGTTGTTGAATTGTCAAATGACCCTGCAACCTGGGCCTGCTCTCTGTAGCTATTACTTTAATGTTTTTCCCGCTGCGGTGAGCTTCGGCTATTACTGATAAGGCAGCCTGGCTGTTGCAGTGGGTCATAATAGTATCGCCATTGCCTATGCGCTGGCTGCCGATCAGACCGATGCGCCGGGTTGCTTCCTTTGATGTGGATATGAACTCATCTGCCAGCCTAACCAGATCAGATCTTGCCTCATCTACTGATCCTCCCTTGTATGCCATTACTATCCTGACAGCATTTGGCAAAGATACCGCAGTGGGTCTTGTTGATACAAGTATTTCTGCCGCCCCGGATAACTGGCTGTCAAACTCCAGTTTGTTGGTGGTTTCCTGTACAAGGGCATAGTCCTTCAGAGCCTGTGCCGCTGCCCTGGCAATGGTACCGGCTCCGCGTATCTCCATATTCCTTATCCTTTTAGCAACGTCAATTATTTTATCCATTTCTGCAACCAGTACACAAAAGGTCACTTACATGGCAAAAGGCTTACTACATTGACAGATAAAATACCGCCAATGAATGAAAGCACAGTTCCCGGTCATCACTCCACCGAAGAAAGAATAGACAAAGTGGTCGAATATCTCAAGAATTTCAATGGTGTGCTTGTGGCATACAGCGGCGGAGTGGACAGCAGTACACTGGCGTCACTGGCGCACCTGGCACTTGGAGAGCGGTGTGTTGCAGTTACCGCTGACAGCCAGACCTTGCCGGCACGGGAACTGGAAAGTTCCAAAAGTACAGCCAGATCATTAGGTGCCAGGCAGATAATTATCTCCTATAATGAACTGGATGAACCGGGATTTGCCAATAACCCGGTTGATAGATGCTACCACTGTAAAAATGGCCTGTTCAGGGAATTGAAAAAACTGGCCAGTGAACTGGGGTTGGAGGCTGTAGCCGAGGGGACTAATGCTTCAGAACTAACAGGACACAGGCCTGGCCACAGGGCAGCGATTGAAAACGGGATACTCACACCCTTTGCAGACCTTGGTATTACCAAAAACGAGATACGCCAGATGGCAAAGTTTCTTGGATTACCAATATGGGATAAGCCACAACTGGCATGCCTGTCCAGCAGGTTCCCTTACGGACGGACTATTACCGTCCAGGGACTTCGAAAGGTGGAAGCAGCAGAGGATTATCTTTTTGATCTCGGGGTCAGCCAGTGCAGGGTACGAGACCATGAAGACACTGCCCGTATTGAAGTATCAGGGGATGATCTTCATATTATACTGAAGCACAGGGATGATATTGTGGGTGTTTTCAAAGAACTTGGTTATACATATATCGCCCTTGACCTGGAGGGCTTCAGGAGCGGCAGTTTTGATATCGCTATCAAAACCGTGAGCCGGGCTGAATTAAGATAAACTTCGGGATAAAAATACCGACAAGACAAATAACGATTGGTTAAAACAACCATTAGGCCAAATTAACTATTAGGCCAAATAACCCAGGCCATATAACCAGCAGACCTCACTCGAACAGCCTGTCCACCAGCCACTGGGGGTCGAACTTGACCAAATCGTCGTATTCCTGGCCCACTCCGAAGAACAGTATGGGTTTACCTGTGGTATGGGCTATTGAAATGGCTGCACCGCCTTTGGAATCTGCATCAGACTTGGTCAATATGCTTCCGCTTATGGGTACTGTCTGGTTGAATAGATAGGCACGTTCCACTGCATCGTTGCCAGCAATTGCCTCGTCCACGAATATCACAAGGTCAGGAGGGGATACCCTGCATATCTTCTTTAACTGGTCCATCAGGTTGATATTTGTATGCATCCTGCCAGCCGTATCTGCCAGTACCACATCTATTTTCCGGGCTTTGGCATACTCCAACGAATCATATATCACAGCAGCCGGGTCGCCGCCTTCCTGGTGTTTGATCATCTTTAGTCCCAGGTTATCTGCATGATGCTGGAGCTGCTCAATAGCACCGGCCCTGAATGTGTCGCCGGCCGCCAATACCACCGAATATCCCCTGTCTTTAAGCCGCTTGGCTATCTTGGATATAGTGGTGGTCTTACCGGTGCCGTTCACTCCGACAAAAGCAATATTGACAGGTTTATTTGCCTGTTCAATAAAGTCATCAAAATCCAGGGTCTCCACGTTCAATACATTAATGAGCGCTTTTCTGAGAGCCTGTTCTACAATATCATTCTTGTTCCCACCGATCTTGTAGTTGGTCCCAACCAGTTCCGACTTCACATACCCCACTATCTCTTCCGCAACTTCCAGGGCAACATCACTTTCAAGAAGAGCTACTTCCAGGTCCCATAAAGGTTCTTCCAGCTTTTTTTCACTGATTATGAACTCACGATTAAGCAGCAGTGCTTTGGCCTTCTGTTTGATTCCAACTGCTACTGATGGTGTCTCTTTTTCTTCTTCTTTAGTGACACTCCCTGACCCGGCCTGCTGGATATCTTCAGATGCTTCTTCAGCCTGTTGATCCAGTATGTCACCAAAAGAGTTCTTGAAACTGCTGAGTTTTTTTTTAAGACTATTGAACATCTACAAACCCTGCATTGGACCTTGATCTGCTTGCTGTGCTACTTGAACTGCCTGCTGTCCTTTTACTGCCGTTGTCACAACGGACTCGATCTCATGCATCTTTGTTACGATCTGGTTCAGGTTGTTCTGGGTGGTCTGATGGAACTTGGTAAGCTCTTCTTTCTGGATCTCCAGGCTTTTTTTAGCATTGTCCAGATCCTTTTCCATACTGATACCTGCACCAATTTCCATGATCACAGTATCTGGTTTTGACAGCTTTGCCATGATATTGGTACCCGAACCGATCGGGATTAAGATTTCGTGTCCGTCTTCTACTCCTTCAAACCCGGCAATGGTATTGATGGCTTTCTCTGATTCGGCTAAAGAAGCACTGACCATGTTCAATTGTTGTGATAGTGCATCTGCCTGGTATTGTAATTGCTGGAATTGGCTTGAAAATTTCTGGATGTCCTCGTTTGACAGTTTTTGATTTGAAGACAACTTATTCACTCCTTTGTTATGGATTCCAGTTGTATTAAATTGCGTTTCAGGCCGTGTTCACTACCAATAAGAGAATACACTTTTGCCTCTGCGTTTTTCTCATTCTGGCTGGTTACTTTCTTGGTAAATCTCTCCCATGAAACACCTGCTTTGAATCTACCTGAAATAATATAATTTTCCATCTCTTCGAACTCCTTGATCATGCTCAATGATTGTGTCTACATTAATCCTATAATATGATGTACCCTAATTCCATTTGCAAGTTAAATAGTTTATTCAAATCTTGCACCACCACCATAAGCTTTAAGTTTATTATGAATATATATTCATTAATGCCAAGACCAAGACGCCACCGCCATATACGGTCGTCATTTGATTACAATTATTTCAAACCGTGTACAACCTGTCTGCAGGACATGGGTGAAGTGGTCCTGAAAATGGAAGAGATGGAGAGCATACGGCTGAAGGATTATCTGGGAATGGATCAACGTGAGGCGGCAGATCATATGAATGTCTCGCAACCAACATTCCACAGGATCCTGACCGAAGCAAGAAGAAAGATCGGGTGTGCCCTGGTCTGTGGTAAAGCAATACGAATTCATGGAGGGATGTACGAGATGGCAACAACTCAACTACGTAGGTTCCAGTGCTATGACTGCAAGCATGGATGGGAAGTGGTGCATGGCACAGGAAGACCCCAAAACTGCCCGGAGTGTAAAAGCGTGAACATACACAGGGCTGAGGACGATCGTGGCTATGCCAGAGCCGGACGCGGCAGACATGGTATGCGGTAAGATAGTGAAATTGACAATATAGATCACTTTGCAAAAGGAGATTGATAAATATGAAAATATGCGTAACCTCGACCGGACCAAACATGGATGCGTCCGTTGATCCAAGATTTGGAAGATGCCAGTACTTCGTTTTCGTGAACTCGGAAACGATGGAGCATGAAGCAATGCCGAATCCAGGTATAGGTGCTTCGAGCGGTGCTGGAATACAGGCGGCACAGATTGTTGCAGATAAAGGCGCCGGCGTTGTTATCACCGGACAGGTTGGACCGAATGCGATACAGACGCTTGGTGCTGCTGATATCTCGATTTTGACTGGTGCAAGCGATACTGTCAACGATGCTATCGAGCAGTACAAGAGCGGTAGATTGCAGCAATCCGGGAGCACGACCGTACCTGCGTCCTCTGGAATGGGGAGCGGCGCCGGTGCAGGCGTAGGGGCAGGTGCAGGAGCCGGAGTCGGTTCTGGAATGGGTGCTGGCAGAGGTATGGGGCGCGGCGGTGGCCGTGGCCGTGGCGGCGGTCGCGGAATGGGTGGAGGTATGGGACAAGGTGTGGGGCGAGGCATGGGCTTGGCAGCTCCGGTAATACCTACTCTTCCCTTACCGTCCCAGCCTGCGCAGACGTTAGATGAGGAGATACAAGCTTTGGAAAGTAAGATGATAGAGATCAAAGCAAAGCTGGAAGAACTGAAAAAATGAAGTGTAAAATCGATGAATCGCTATGTACAGGATGTGGATTATG
>JAUWRA010000050.1 GCA_030610815.1 Methanosarcinales archaeon | reverse complement strand
GTCCTAAATTCCCAAGAGCAGCGCCCTTGTTATACCATGCTTCTGCAAATTGAGGATTTATTTCAATGGCTTTTTCAGAAGCTATTAATGCTTCTTCAAATCGTCCTAAATTCCTAAGAGTAACGCCCTTGTTTATCCATGCCCCTACATGTTGAGGATTTATTTCAATGGCTTTATCATAAGCTATTAATGCTTCTTCAAACCGTCCTAAACTCCCAAGAGCAGTGCCCTTGTTGCTCCATGTCTTTGCAAATTGAAGATTTATTTCAATGGCTTTATTAAAAGCTATTAATGCTTCTTCAAACCGTCCTAAATTCCCAAGAGCAGTGCCCTTGTTGTTCCATGCCTCTGCAAATTGAGGATTTATTTCAATGGCTTTATTGTAAGTTTCTATGGCTTCATTTGAATTATTTTCACGTTGATGGCTGGTACCAATATAAAAAAGAATAATAGAGTCAAGGTCATAATTTCGGATTGCTTTAAAAAATTTAACCGCTGAAACATAATCAGAATTTATATATCTTTCGAATGCACAGATGGTATATATTGTTGAAGACACATTTTTTGTTAATGATTCAGTTAGTTCAATTGGTTCCGTGAACCTAGTGAATGTGACTGTTTCGATAATTAGATTATTTTCGGTTTTATCATTTAAGATTGAGAACTCTGAAAGTGTATTATTTATACTCATCAATGGGAGAATATAACATATTACTTCTTCTATACCCCCAGGGGTCTCCAATGTTTCCCCATATACAACTAAATGTGCTCCTACTTTCTTACCCTGAAATTTCGCATCTTCAATATCATAAAGAGGTTCATCTAACATTATAATATTTAGTTTGAGATCTTTCTCTGCCTCTAATCTTTCCTTAAAATCTCTTGCAGTGTTAACATTAGACCCTATGTTCCCATATTTGTCAGTATAATAAAATGGTGAGATTGCTACTACGATTTGATTTTCTGAAGGTTCGGGGAAATAATAGCGATCATGGATATAAAATAGTCCAACAGAAAGAATTAGTAATAACAAGCTTATAATGAGCAAATAACTTATATTTTTCCGATGTAGCTTAATCCGTTCATTGATGGATTTTCTATTAGAACAATAAAGCGAAATTATTACAAGAAAGATTAATAAAAAGAATATATTATATGGATAATGAAATTTTAATGATACCGAATATAATAAGTCAAAAGAAATCAATTATTCCTCCATGTCTGTCTAAAAATTAAAATTATGTGATATTAGTATATTTTAAATTTGAATTAGTTTATTCATTGTACATATTATTAATATTGATTTCACTATCAAATTATACGCTTTATAAAAGTCTGAAGTAGTTTTTATAAATTTCTATATTCCCTTAGCGAGCATGAATCCGCCATTTTGCAGCACCAAACCCCGCAATTAAGACAAAGCCTGAATTTCTTTGCTTTTGGTTTTTCTCGACTTCGACTCCCACTCCCATCCATATTTTAATTTCTGAGAATTATCCCTTCAATAAACCCCTGTACGATTTATCGATCAGGTCATCAACCTGGATACCATATTCCCTTGCCATCAGTATCCCCAGCACCTCAATACTGAACAGCCCCCCTTTTTCGTTTCGGCTCTTATTGATCTCGGCAATAATCTTCTGCTTTTCAAAACCTGTATTGATCATGATGCGTTCAATGATCTGCTCGAACACCTCTTTCTCCCGGAACCTGGATACATCGGGCTTAAAACCCATAGGTATCTGTACGTCATTGACATCAAACTGTGCCTTGAGCATGTCTCCTTCCCTGGAAATAATACCCTTTTCAATAGCTGAATTGATAAAACCCCTGGCAGTATCAGGTTTGAACCAGCCCAGGTCCATTGAAAGAGCCATGACAAACTCGGTCTCCTTTATGGTATCTGTCCCTTTGCGTTTAAAAGGCATGGCAGCGGTAAACAACAATTCAGTCATTGCAACCCCTAATCTACACCTTTTTCGGAAATAGTAAGCTCCACAGACTGCCCCTCGGCCCTTGACCTGTGCTTGACCAGGATAGCCCTGCGCTTATCCCGGCCTGCCCGTTCCATTTTGATAATAGTCTTTGACAGATGTTCGCTGAGATTGCCACCCAAAGGCTGCAATTCTCCGCTATCCACGTCAGTATATACCTGGTTTGTGATCACCACAACCATGTTGAACTTCCTTGCCAGCCTGTGAAGACCTGCCAGCATCTCGACCAGCTGCCGCCTGATATGTACATTCCCGTTATCATCAGGAACCAGGCCCATCCGGTAGAAAAGTGTGGCTGAGTCCACGATGATCAGCCCGATACCGGTACCTGCCAGTTTTTCAACATCCGTGATCGCAGAATACTGCTGATGAAAATCAGCAGGTTCGTAGATGATAAGGTCCTTTGCCAGTTCCCTTGCATCACTACCCGCTATCTGGCTGAAGCGTTCAGCAGAAAAGCCATCAGTGTCGATTATCACTACCCGCTCCCCGGTCCTTATACACTCCACAGCAAGCTGCATACATATATTGGTCTTACCAGTCGCGGAAGCACCATATATCTGTGTGATAATACCATGTTCGAACCCACCTCCCAGCAGGTCGTCAAGGTTCACGCTCCCCGAGCGCATGCGTTTATCAATGGCCATGTTCTTTTCAGTATCAGTATCTGCCATCAGGATGAATACTCCGTTCGCATTGTTAGTACTGTTAGCATTGTTAGCATCATGTTTACAGGTCATTTATTGTCAATACAGATATGTTATCCTTTTCCCACTTATTAAGCGGTTGACCATCACTGTCGGGTATGCTTGTCAGTATCCACCCTTCCCTGACATTCAGAGCTTCCATGAACAGTTTCATAGGCAATACATCATCATCCGAGGGGGCATCCATGTATTTCAATAACACCCTGTCATCTTCCTGCACTGCCATGGCATCAAAGCTATACGGCAGCCCTGCCGCCTCCACGAACTGCACATCACGGTATATATTGTGTTGCTTTAACCTTTTAAGTGCCAGTTCAACCAGTTCCCTGGGCGATTCGCCAAGTATTATACGGTCAGGCGGTGTCGGTCTCTCAGCTTCAGCAGTTTTAGCCGTGACCTTTGGCGAAAGATCGAAAATCTCCTGGAAGAACGTCCCCGGATCGATCCTGACATAGGTCTCATCTGCTATCAGGTAGACTGAAAGTATATCATCCAGGGTATCAGGGGTAATGCTGCCGTCATTCAGGATGTTGTCCTTTATCCTGTTTGTGAATTCATCCTTAAAATCCTTGATCTCGATTATGGGTATCCTGGCTGCAAGCCGTCTGTGCGGACCTCTGTCATAGACCTTGAACCCGAAATCCCTATCTATTTCATCCTTCATACTGGTGATTATCACAGGCGACCTGGTCCTGTCCCCAACCAGGTCTTCCACCAGGCTGCTGTCAACCTTTACTGACTTCTTACTGCCGATAAGCAGCAGTAAATCAATGTAGCGTATATCCTCAATATCCAGGCTGGCAAGCACATCTTTTACATCCTGTATTACATCTGGTTCCTGTGTGGAGGTCCTGAATACCAGTATCCACTCATTACCAGCTCTCACAGTCCTGGACTGCCCTATTTCACTTACCGCATCATACAGGCCATTGTAGATATTGCCGTTCAAACCAAACACCATTCACAGAATGAAACTTAATGTTATTATATCCCTATATTGATATTAAATTGTATTGAAATAGTTTGTCAAATTATAGTATAGCAGGAGAAAACATCTTTCGGTTTTTGGTTGATACAGATCAAATACCAGAACACCAGGAATGCAAATCGTGAGATGATCATTATAGACGAAAACAACTGGATATATACGGATATATACGGACATGAAGGATATTACGGCGTTGTTCCAGAAATTATGAATTCGGCATATTATTTATCAGATAAAAATCATTAAACCTTAAATGTCGTACCAGGAATACCTTGCTGCAAGGGACACCGTAACCACTATCGGCCAGCCGGTTATTTCTGTCATTTTCATCATTTCGCTCGCCCTTGGTATCATTGCTATCTACCACATGCTTTCAAACGACAGCCGCGCCTTCAGGCTGGCATCACAGTTAAGGGAGATCAATACGGCACTGCTGGTCATAGGATTTATTATCATTGCCTGGTTCCACCTGCGCATCTACCAGACCATAGAACTGGTCTACCCGCCTGAACTGTCAAATTATATGGCAAGTACCATGGGTACCAGTGCAACATCCCTGAGATTCGCAGTGCCCCTATGGATAGAAACCGAAAAATTATACTTCTGGACCCTGTGCCTGTCCATTTTCCTTGCAGTAACCAATTACCGCTATGATTTCATAAAGACAAAAATAACAGCACTGTTCTCATCAAGCCTGAACATCATGCTGGCAGCCTTTGGTATACTAACATATTATACCTCAAACCCGTTCAGGGAACCCCTGCCAGGCCTGCATTCTGAGATAACAGGCTGGTACCAGGCCGCAGGTGTAGGCGACCCCAATGTGTTATATGGTGTACTGTACCAGTTGTATTTCCGCATCATATATTTCTACAATTCAGAGTATATGTGGACCCACCCGCCCATGCTTTTTATTGCTTATGCATCCCTGGTGGTCACCTTTGTGGGCTGTGTGTTCATGCTGTTTCGACGGGAGAAGATATTTGACCGCATCTCATACAGCCATGCCAAGGTCGGGTACTTACTGCTGACAGTAGGCATGCTCATCGGCTACCCCTGGGCTGTGGTGGCATGGGAGGGGACGGACTGGTGGTGGGACCCCAAGATCAATGGCAGCATCATGATGTGGGTGCTGTACAGTGCGTACCTGCATACACGGATATACCTGAAGCGGCGCAATATGTGGCGGGCTACTGCCATACTGGGTATTATCTGCTTCCTGTCACTGGTGTTCACCTACCTGCTGACATACATTGCGCCAGGGATACATGCCATAACACAATGAAGAGGAAAGTGGAAGAAAGGAAAAGTGGAAGACTGGAAGAGTTAGAAGAATGGAAGAGGGATGAAAGAGGGAAAGAGGGAAAGAGGGAAGATTGGAAGACTGAAAAAGGAGAATAGGAGAATATAAGATGACGCCGGAATTGAATATTAAACCAAAGACCTATGACTTCTACCTGATGATCCTCACATCAGCAGTGCTGGCGTTGATCGGGTTGGTGTGCCTGTACGGTATAGGCTATTATACGTACACCAACGAGACCACACCCCAGTGGACCCAGACCCAAATGTACGGAGATTATATCGACAGCATGAACCAGCTAATTTACCCGTTCGTCGTGCTTCTGCTGGTGGTACTGGGACTGTGCATACCCAAACGGATCGTGCCCAGGCAGTCGCTCCTGGCTGCGGGAACCGGCATACTGGCAGCTACTTTCTTTATAGCACTAATTACCAACATAGGCACCAGCCTGGCATTCCTGCTTGCCATCTCCATAGTGGTACAGGCAGCGGTCATGGTATTGACCATGTTGGGCCGGGGCAGGCTGACCTATGAGCGGGAAGGGTATTTTGTCCGGACCGGCTCGTCCATGCTGCACCTGGGCACAGTAATATTTGTATTCGATTTCGTCAGCATGCGCAGCAGCGAGCTTCATATTCCTGTGTTCTGGGTGGCAACCATCCTGATAACCGTGGGTACGATGCTGTCGTTCTATCCGGGCGAGGTCGGGAGCATTGCCAGGTTACTGCGATCGGGCGGTAGGAGTTCCTGAAGTGCTGTGCCGCTGTTTTTGGCTGTTCGAATACAATATATAGTATCCTGTACAATTTAATTGTGGGGCCATATATGAACAGGACACTGACGTTCGGGGGCAGGACGCAGGAACCGGATATTCGCAAGTTGTCTGATATTGAAGCAGTCCTGCTTGATAGGGAGATACTCCAGGGCGGGGACAGGGAACTCTATTATATGTACCGGGACCTGGCACTGAGCCGCCGCGATCGTGAGACCATGCTCGAACACGGCCTGCGCTATGATATCACCATCATTCCCCCGGCCATGCTGGGCAGGGAATATGTGAAGACACTGGGGCATTACCACCCTGCTGTGCCCGGCACTGACATATCGTATCCGGAAGTGTATGAGGTACTTAGTGGCGAGGGGCATTACCTGCTGCAAAAGCGCACAGGTGGTTCGGTGATCGATGTAGTGCTGGTACGGGCATCGGTCGGAGATAAAGTGATCATTCCGCCGGACTACGGCCATGTGACCATCAATACCAGCAATAAGGAACTTAAGATGGCAAACTGGGTGTCCAGGGAGTTCGCATCTGTATATGAGCCATACGTGGAACTGCATGGTGCGGCCTACTATCTGACTGAGGATGGTTTTATTGCCAATCCCGGTTACAAGGATGTGCCTGAGGTCAGGGAGGCAAAGCCCAAGAGTTTCAGTGACGTGGGGCTGGCCCGGGGCAGGGAGATATACGGGCTTGTGAAGGATTTAGGTAAGCTGGATTTCCTTAACAGACCGCAGGAGTTCGGGTGGTTGTTCGAGGATGTGCTTTTAACAGCGACTGGTCAACGTGATCTGCTTTAAGCGGTTTGCTTGTCAACGGGATGCGCTTTAAACGGCTGCTGGTTGACAGGATGGATGTATGGCGATACGAATATGATATTTCAAGGTACCGGGTTTTTCCGGGCAGCTTAAAGGAAAGGTATATATTTATCTATACGTTAATTAAAATGGACTTGAAGCACACTACCAGATACTTATGGAGTTTGCACCCAAGAACAAGAATATCTCGTTTTTGGATATTGGGGTAGAAAAACAAAGTTTTTTGAAGGAGCAAATCATAGGATATAATTAATAATCGCAAATTATTAACAAAATATGGCCAGGTGAGATAATACGGGTTATACATGTATATTTTTAGTAGGTTCACGCTGCACAGCAAGTGCAAGTCATTATTTTCCAGATGAGGCACACCTGAAGAAATACTGCAGTAGCCTTAATGCTCAAAATTGCCCTATCGTGCTGGTGTACGTAACAAAACCTGGTGCTTTTACTGACGGATGGTAGCACAATTCAAGCTATGGCGTCAATCCAACTTCTGTATTAATAAAATTAGACAGCCACGTGTTAACATTCTCATCAGACACGTCATTAAACTCATTCTCAACAAGTGCAACAAATTCCCGAAGCATTTCAGGTATTTTCACATCAGATTTAATTAAGGGACATTGTGTATATACTAAAATAAAGTGTAGAACAAAACTACGAAGATATGCAAACCGAAAACTGGGACCATGGCAAATAACTGCTGCCCGATACAAAAAGGGTTATGGAAGGCTTGAGCCGGATGTGATTAAAGTCGCAAGTCCGGTTCTTAGAAGAGGGAGAGCGAGTAATCGCTCTTTCTTATCTACACTGTAAATAAGGCTTGACAACATCAAGTTAGCAGTTTTTACATTAGTTGCAAGTGGGACATTCTTGATGTTACATGTCCACATCAATGCGTGTGCATCTTTATAGTGCGGAAAGTGCTTCATGGGATTTAGCAAGAATATAACAATGTCGATGTTGTCTTCCAAAACCATATTTGCTATGGATATATCTCCTCCATCTGGTCCTGAATTGACTACATCATTTGCTATAATTTTTATATTTTTCTGTAGGTATTCTGCTGTTCCAAACGTTGATACTATATAACTATTTGAAAAAAATGGTTTATATTCTTCAACTAATTCAAGAATATTTTCTTTCATCCCATCTTGTGCCACCAATGCAATTCTTTTTACGTCCATAATATCGCCTCGATATTGAAAAAATGGATAAAATCCACCGATTTATTTTTGATATTTTCTGTCATATGATATTCTCCCTTATATTTTTCATCATCATTATGATAATGCTCATATAATATTACATAACTCAATGTATATAAAACTAACTTTTAGAAAAAGTGTTTAGAGCTATGGCGTCAATCTAACTTCTGTATCAATAAAATTAAAGTGCAAGAAAGGCAATTTATGAGCGATTTAGATGTAAGAAAAAAAGAAGCCATATTGACGCCATAGAATTCAAGTGCTGTTTCGAACATTTTATTTATTTGTAACACTTATCAGTTATTTGATCATCATGTGTGAATTAACTGCTATTCTAATTGACGGGAAGGATAAAACAACATTAATGGAAGATGTTGTACGGTTGGCCGTGGATGGAAATGAGATCACCATTACAGGAATCTTTGGAGATACCATGACCTTACCCGGACGGATACTGCACGTGGATATGACGAAAAATGAAGCATTGATAGAAAATATCAATTAAAATATATTAAAAATACCATTGTTACAACAATAATCAGGGGGTAATAAAATGTCAAAAGCAAAGATAGCTATTAATGGATACGGTACCATCGGAAAGCGAGTAGGAGATGCTGTTTCTGCCCAGGATGATATGGAGGTAGTGGGTGTAGTGAAAACCCGCCCGTCATTTGAAGCTAAACTGGCAGTAGACAGGGGTTTTGACCTGTATGCATCAACTTCCGATAAGATAGAAGCCTTTAGCAAGGCAGGCATTGAGGTTTCGGGTACACTGGACGAGCTGCTTGGTAAGTCAGACCTGGTAGTAGACTGCACACCCGGCAAAGTAGGTGCCACATACAAGGACCTGTATGTGAAACATGGTGTAAAGGCCATCTGGCAGGGCGGTGAAAACCATGAGCTGACAGGATTTAGTTTCAACTCGGAAGCCAATTATGATGATGCCATTGGCAGGGACCTGACACGCGTGGTAAGTTGCAACACCACCGGACTGACCAGGGCACTGTATCCCCTGGACCAGGAATTCGGTGTTAAAAAGTCCAGGGTCACCCTGATGCGAAGGGCGGCAGACCCGGGAAATATCAAGAGCGGCCCGATAAACGCTATTGTACCCGATCCTATCAGCTTACCCAGCCATCACGGGCCGGATGTGAAGTCCATCATGCCGCATCTCGAAATTGCTACGGTGGCTGTGAAACTGTCCACCACTATCATGCATTTCCATGCACTGAATGTTGAACTGGAAAAAGATTTCGAGCCGCAGGATATCATTGACCTGTATGCAAGCAGGCCCCGTATCAGGTTCGTATCGGGTGAAGATAACATCAATAGTACGGCAGAGGTCATGGAACTGGCAAGGGACCTGGGACGCAGCCGCAGCGATATGTTCGAGAATGTGATATGGAAGGACAGTATAAGCAAGTACCACGGCGAACTGTATTTCTTCCAGGCCATCCACCAGGAGTCGGATGTTGTGCCTGAGAACGTGGATGCGATCCGGGCTATGTGCGAACTGGAGAGCGACGGTGCAAAGTCTATAGCAAAGACCAATAAGACGATGGAGATAGGTAAATAGGCCTATTATCCCCTATTTTATTCTAAAATTATTTTAACCCACCCCCTAAATTGTCAACCACCAAATAAATATAGGTCAACAATTAATCATTGGCCTATGACACAATATGTTAATGTAAAACCGATGATCTATGCTGCCCTGTTTGCAGCCCTGACAGCCATCGGAGCCTTCATCAGGATACCGCTTCCACTAAGTCCCGTACCCATCACCTTGCAGGTATTCTTTGTACTGCTGGCAGGACTGGTACTGGGTGCCAGGTGGGGAGGGACCAGCATGGTTGTATATGTGATGCTGGGTGTTATCGGTCTTCCAGTATTCTCCGGCGGCTCGTCAGGACTGGGGATACTATTGGGTCCTACCGGCGGCTACATTATCGGGTTTGTTGCGGGTGCTTTCGTCACCGGCCTGATATACAATAAAGTAAATGACAGCAAGACCGCAACCATATGCGCCATGATCGGTGGTCTCGCTGTGATATACCTGCTGGGAGTGATGCAGTTATCATTTGTCGCAAATATGACCTTGCAGCAGGCTGTTGCAGTGGGAATACTGCCCTTTTTAATAGGGGATGCGATCAAAATAGTGGCCGCATTGATAGTAGCGGACAGGATCAGACCCCTTCTGGCTGTATCATGATAGAACTTGAAGACATATATTTCTCATACCCAGCCGCTGACCCGGTACTGGAAGGTATCAATGTCAGGGTGGATAAGGGGGAATACCTGGGCATTATGGGTGGCAATGGGTCAGGAAAGACCACCCTTGCCAGGCTCATGACCGGCCTTTTACTACCAGGAAAAGGAACACTCAGGGTAAACGGGATATCCACAAGCGACAGGAGTAGGCTGCTTGAGATACACAAGCACACGGGCATGGTATTCCAGAACCCTGATGCCCAGGCCATTGGCGAGACCGTGGAAGAGGATCTGGTCTTTGGTCTGGAAAACCTGGGACTGCCCGTGCCTGAAATAGATGCGAGGATTGAAAAATACCTGGACCTGCTTGGGATGCGGGAATTACGACACCGTAACATCAGGACACTGAGCGGTGGGCAAAAACAACTGGTAAACCTTGCAGCGGTCATGGTCATGGAGCCGGAGTGCATCATCCTCGATGAACCTGTTTCTATGGTGGATGCCAGATGCAGGAAAATTATTCTACAACACATAGCCAGGTTGAACCACGAAGGTACTTCCATTGTACATATCACCCACGACCCGGAAGAACTGATCTGGTGCCACAGGCTCATTGTGCTTTCCCGGTGCGGGATAACGAACCAGGGAACGCCCCATGAGGTATTCGGCCAGTTGCTGGATGAAAAGAAAATGGATGTCCCTGTACCTTATGCCATATCAAGGAAATTGGGACTGCCACTTGCCCTGACCACAGAAGCTCTACTGGAGGAATTATGTCGATCGAGATCAGGCAACTGACCCACATATATGATGCCGGTACTTCCCGGGAGACCATAGCGCTGGATAGGATAGACCTTACCATAAGCAAAGGTACTGTCTTCGGGCTGGTGGGAGGCATCGGTTCTGGGAAATCCACACTGGCCTCCCTGATGGCAGGTCTTGGAACCCCGGCCCAAGGCAGTATCACCATTGATGGGGAGCCGCCTTATCCAGGCCGGAATGTGGGCATACTGTTCCAGCAGCCAGAAGACTTCTTCTTTGAAAAGACGCTGTTTGAGGACATGGCTTCAGGTCTTTTACACCTGGGTCTCACTGAAGAAGAGGTCCATAAGCGCATCCACTCCACACTGGACCTGCTGGGGCTTGACCACCAGATACTCGACAGGTCGCCTTTCCACCTTAACAGGGGTACGCTGAGACTTGCCGCTTTCGCCACGGTGCTGACAATGAGGCCGGGATATCTCATCCTGGACGAGCCTACAGCCAGCCTGGACCCAAAAAGCAGGAAAAGGTTAGTGGAGGTTATTAAACGCATATCAGGAGATATTGCCATTATCTATATCTCCCACAGGTTACAGGAAGTCGTAGCCATATCCGAATATCTGGCTGTATTGGAACAGGGAAAGGTAGCCTTCACCGGTACCGTTCCCGGCTATCTGGACTGGGCAACAGGGCAGGACGCATGGGAGTACCTGCCGGTCCTTAACCAGGTCATGTACGGACTGCAACGGATGGGTTTTGACGTGGACCTGAATGTAGCCTGTCTGGAAGATGCACTTGAGCAGATCCGACTATCACTGGAGAGAACATGATCGGGATATATAGTCATGGCAGGTCGTACATGCACCTGCTGGATCCGAGAACGAAACTTGCACTGATGGTAGGGATGAGCCTGCTTATTTATTCTGCACAGCCCACTGCCCTGGCAGTCCTGCTGGCCCTTATCCTGTTGCTATCCCGTGCATCCGGGTTGCCTTATACAAGATTAGTACAAGGGCTAAGACCTGTGCTGGTATTTTTCGGGGCCATATTCCTGACACATCTATTGTTCACACCTGGAGAACCGCTCATTGAAGGATTGGCAGTTCCCACCCTCGAAGGAGTCACTACGGGTAGTGTCCTGGTCCTGAGATTCATCCTGTTGATACTGTATACATCCATCATGACGTATAGCACATCACCATCGGGCCTGAACTATGCTCTTACATTCTTCTTACGGCCTTTCGGTACCTTTGGCACTGACCTGGCTTTTATGACCGGGACGGCAATGACATTGATCCCCGGGCTGTTCAGGGAAAAAGATACCATTACGAAGGCCCAGGCTGCCAGGGGATATAAACCACGGGGGATGAAAGGGTTTACTGCTCTGGTAGTCCCCCTGATGAACAGGTCGTTGAAAAGGGTTGATGAGCTGTCGGATGCCCTGGAATCGCGTTGTTTTCATTCAAAAAGACGGTATTATTATTACAGGCAAACTCTGGCGAACCGGGATTATGTAGCAGTGGGGATATATGTGGTTCTGGCAGGGGTGGTATTGTTTGTTAGATTTGAAGCCGGGTTCTAGACTATATTTTTTAACAGCCATAGCGGTGCCCGCACCCCGTACCCACATTCCCGGGCGCCCTTCCAGCGTATCAGGTGCGAAGGCGGGCAGCAGCACAAGGGATTGGCGCCCGGGTAAGTGCAGGGGGGCAGCACATGCAAATGCAGGAAGAAATAGGTGTTGGAAGTAGGCGGAATAATATCATACTTCTAATATACATTGAAGGCAGCAATAATATCACAGAAGTCTGGCTGCTGGCGCACAGGGCCGTGGATGCTGCTGGGATGGGTGTGGAGATTGTGAGGGGGGAGGGGGAGTGAGAAGGGTAGTAATACTTTCACTGCACTTTTGCCATTACTTTTTATTTTACAACTTCATAAGCAATTCAATATGTCAAAGGAATTGAGACATGACAGGCACACTGTATCGCTGCTTACGGACCACATGGTGTTTTCTCCCAAGTACAGGGGCAAGGTGCTGGTTGGTGATGTGGCAATGTTGGCTGAAGCGATAATCAGGAAAACCTGTAAGGAACTTGATATTAAGATTATTGATATGGAAGTAAGTAGTGATCACATCCATCTTTTTATTTAATATCCAACAAAGTATCTTGACATTGTCAGATTAATATTTATTCCTTCTGAACTTATATTTTTATGCCACACCAATCCATATTTCATAGAATAAAACACAATACAATCCAACCTTTTCCCACATTTTGCATAATTTACCGAATACTACCCCGCAAATAAGTTCAAAATCCATCTGTGTGACATAGTTATCACTAAGCTTGGTGCGACAGAATATAAATATCAAGCTACCTCATCTTTGTTTTCTATTTCGCCGATGATGTGATTTTCTTGCAGATAATCGCGCTCTATGTTTTTGTTCGATAATGGCCAATACTTCCTCCTTTGTGAACTCTTTTTTTGGCATAATCACTTCAAAAATCTCTTTTACATCCATTACCGATAACATGTAAGCCTTTTTGCCCCATTTGATCTGCATATCCAAGATAAACAGCATCGCCAGCATTGTCATCACCATATGATGATGCCATCCAGTCCAGCTTCTTACCTGATAATCCGCCATTCCAGCATTACCTTTCGCATCCTGGAAAGCACGTTCAATCCAGTAGCGACTGCAGGACATCTGACCAAGTCGTTCAATGCTGGTATCTACAGATGCATTCGAGAACTGGTACTTTATCTCTTTTTCACCTTCATTCCTACGGAGGATCAAAAACGTCTCTTTCCCAGGCAGATCATCCTGAACAGGATATACCCTCAAGCATACTATCTGGCACCACAGTTCCTTTCGTTCTGTATCCCTGAGAAAAACACGACTGGATTCAGGCGAATCCAACATATCTACCAATTTTTCAACTTTGATTGGTTCTGGCTCACCGTTAATTATGCGTTCTCGTGTGGGATTGCGGCCACGTTTTCCTTTTTTCTCTGGAATTTCTGTATTCGGTAGATCTAGCCATAAACGTGTGTTGCAGGGGATGTCAGCAATGTAAGTTATTCCCTTCTCATCGATATTCTCAAGCAGCCATGGCTGTTGTCCATAAAAACAATCCATTCCAACCCAACCAAATGGACATTTTCTCTCTTCTGCGTCCAATAACATTTCCAAAGCCAGTTCGCCTTTGGTTTTGAAAACTACATCTTCTGGTACACCGCACTCCATGCGGCGGATAGGATCATTGGCCCAGTCTTCAGGAAGGTAGAGTCGTTCATCAATCAAGGTTCGATGGTTTTCATTGGCGTATCCCATAAAAACACCAACTTGACAGTTATCTACTTTTCCAAGACGACCGCAATATTGTCGTTTGACTCCAACAGAGTGATTTCCGTATTTTTTATATCCTGACTCATCAAAGTGAAGTGAACCGTTGTTTTCATCACCAATTAGTTGTATCACTTTATCCTGGATTTTCTGGATTACGGGTTTTTCGTCCCAGGGAGAGTTTGATATGAAATGCTGGAGTGCCTGATTGTCAGTGTCTGGTACTTTTTTAGCATACTTAACCATATTACCGCGACCTTGTTCAAGAAATATACCTTGAAGATATTTGAGTGAATGTTGTTCTACGCTGCTTGTTTTTGTGCGAAAATTTGATGTGAAATCCTGATGAAACTGCTTCAAATTTTCGAACGATTCGTCTAAATCACTAGCATATAATTTAAATATTTCCATAATACCCCTCAAAGTGGAGTATATGAAATAAACTATTTAAATATGTGTATTTTAATTGTGAGGGGGTAACTGATGATATTTATGTGAGGAAAGTTAATGTGACAAAGTCAAA
>JAUWRA010000035.1 GCA_030610815.1 Methanosarcinales archaeon | reverse complement strand
ACTTAAGCAATGGTTTGCTACTAATGAGTGACATTACTAAAAGAATCGTTCTTTTTTCCACCCTCATCTTGTAAAAACAAGCGCCGAGGGGGAGATTCGAACTCCCGAGGGGAACCAAGCCCCACAAGCTTTCCAGGCTTGCGCCATACCGCTAGACTACCTCGGCATCAAGGTATCGCATATTGCGTTCGACTGACAATTTTCAGTCAGCTTTATCAGATTTTTCCGTCTTCGCTGTCCAGCCCTTGGGATAAGTACCCTCAGGCATCAGCACCCGCTTGGTATCGGCCACCATACCAGTCTCTGCTTCAAGCACGGCATCCGTATCCATAAGGCTCCATGCCAGCGCAACCGCTTCACCTTTCAGGCTCATGACCAGCACCATATCACCTACGTTCATACCAGAATCCACCTTCACCACACCAGGTGCGGCCAGGCTGGCACCGTGGCATATAGCATCCACAGCGCTGTCCCTTATAATAATCCTGGGCAGATGCACAAGACCCGCTTCCATTGGCTGTATCACCCGGCGCAGTTCACTCTCGTCATCCGACTCCTGGTACATAACCATGGCATCCTTCAAGTCGAACAGCGTTATCATACTGTCATCTTCCCTGAACGGCCCGCTGCGGGTTCTCCGCAACTCCTGCATATGCGCACCGGAACCAAGTGCTTCGCCCATATCATGACACAATTTCCTGATATAAGTACCGGCCTCACAGCCCACACGCATCAGCACATTAGTACCATTGATCTCAGGGATATCCAGGTAATAGATATTGCGTATCCTTACCTCACGTTTCACAGCCGACTTTACCGGAGGTCTCTGGTAGATAGGTCCGGTGAACTCCTGTGCAATCTCCTTAACTACGGTCTTTTTTACAGTGGTGTGTAATTTCATTAAACATATATATTCCTTCCCCGCAGTCATCAGCGCCCCAACCGACTTGGTTGCATCGCCCATCATAATAGGCAAAAGACCAGTAACCTTAGGGTCCAGTGTCCCGCCGTGCCCTGCCCTGGGAAGGTCCAGTATCTTCTTCACCCACGACACCACTTCATGACTGGTAGGTCCGGCCGGTTTGTCGAGATTGATCACCCCATGAGTTATATGCTCCCTTATAGGACGCTTGTTAGGAATAAATCCATAATCAGGGTCAGTGGTATCCTCCACTTTGCATTTCAGTTCCCGCTTGATGTCAGCAGGCAGTTTATGCTCCATCTAACCCCTCTGCCCCTTTTCCTTCATAGATCCAATTGCTGTAATAGCAACATTTGCCGTAGCATCCTGGTCCCAGACACTGGACTCTATCACCAGGTCATACAGGGTCAAATCTGTTATATCAATATCATAGTACACACTGTACCGCTTTGCCTCACTCCCCTGGCGTACCATGGTCTCATGCATGGCTTGCTGATGGGAAATATTCTCCCTGCCTGCGATCCGCCTTGCCCTGACCCCCACATCGGTCTTGAGCATTATCTTCAGGTCCGCATCTATCAGCCAGCCCGAAAGCCGTCCCTCGAACAGGAAATCACCTTTTGTCTTTGAAAGTTCCACCTGCCGCCTGTCGATCTCCTTATCAATGGCAGGGTCAGCTTCAGCCATATGCCCTAACTTTTCAAGATCCACTCCCTTTTCCTTTGCCATGGCCCTGAAAACGTCACCAGAGGATACAAGCTCCAGGTTAAAATGTTCAGCTATCGTCCTTGAAAGCGTACTCTTCCCGCTCCCTGGTGGACCGCTTACTGTAATTATCATGTTCACACGCCGCCGATATTCAGGCTCTTCCTGATAATCTGGCTGATTGGCAGACTGCAAATGAAATACCAGTATATCCAGTACTGGATGGGACCCAGCGCAAACCCGGTCAGCGACTTTTCACCCCAGAAAGGGAATATAAGGGTTGGGTCAGGGTGCTCGCCGATGTAAAGGTATGCCCACATGAACAGGGGCAGCGAGATAATGCTGATATAAGCCATGGGTTTGAACTGTTGCTTGGTCATTTTCATCTGGTCATCCATCATGGCTGAGCGCTGTGATTCCAGTTTCTTCACTTTAGCCTGGTTATCTGCAAGCTGCGCCTCCCTGAACTCCTTCTGGAAGTTCTTCATCTGGTCCTGCACCCGGCGCATCAGTTCCCAATCCATTGTATATTTCTGGATCAGCGATGCATACAGGCCGGTAATAGCGGCCATTACGAACAGCATAATATGGAAGGGAAGTATATCGGGCAGCGGCCCGAGTAATATCTCTACTACCTCACCCACCTGCATCCTAAAAGTTTCACCAAGCAGGATGATCCCGAACATCATTCCGAAACCAAGAGCAAGTGCAGCCCTTTCCACAGTCTGCTTAAAGTCAGATTTTGGCATGTCCTACTCCAATATCTTATCAATAACGACTGTGATCTCACCGAAGATATCCTCAATATCCCCGGTACCACTAACAGTATGCAACAGTCCTTTATCTGTATAATAATCAATAAGCGGGTGGGTCTGGTTGTAATAGGCGACCAGCCTGGTCTTCACTGAGCTTTCTGTATCATCGTCACGCTGGTACAGTTTCCCGCTGCATACATTGCATATCCCGTCCTCCTTTGGAGGATTGAACTTTACGTGGTAGCTGGCACCGCACTTACACATCCGCCTGCCTGCCAGCCTGGCCACCAGTTCCTCGTCCTGAACCTTGATATCTATCACAACATCCAGTCTCTTTCCCAACTGGCTGAAGATATAGTCCAGTGCCACTGCCTGGGGAATTGTCCGTGGATAGCCGTCCAGCAGGAATCCGTTATCGGTGTCAGGTTTAGATAACCTGTCCTTGATAATATCTATCAGTACAGTGTCAGGGACGAGTTCTCCCCTGTCCATGTATTCCTTTGCTTTCTGGCCCAGTTCGGTATTATTGCTCACATTCTCACGTAATATATCGCCTGTGGATATGTGAAGGATACCGTACTTCCCTGCCAGCATCTTGGCCTGGGTGCCCTTACCCGCACCCGGCGCACCAAGTAATACCAGATTGACCATACTATGAAGTACCTCCAAGGAATTGTCTCATCATTGGATGCATCTCCATCATCTGTTCGGATGCCAAGTCCTCGTACAACCTGTATACAATACTCACAGCCAGTAGCAGACCTGTCCCGCCTGCACCACCCAGCGTACCCATGAGACTGGCCAACAGTGTCAACAGTCCGATGAATGCACCTCCGATAATAGTAACCCTGGGAATATAACGGTTCATGACCCGCTCGATACTGTCAATGTTCCGCCTGAACCCAGGTATTTGCATACCTGAATTGTGTATCTTCTGGGCCGTGTTCTTTGCATTCATACCTGTAGTCTCGATCCAGAACAGCGCAAATATGACACCACCAATGATCAACATGGTAGCATCCGCACCCACATGTAATAATATCTGCCAGGTAGCTGGTACATCTACAGGTGCAAAACCGGTAGCTTCAGTAGCAAACTGCATATTAATGTCATCAAAATTTTGCTTCACCAGACTGGGTATCCAATCACTGGGGCCGTGCAATGGCGATAAATAATACATAAGGCCGCTGGTAGCAGTACCGCCCCTGAACTCACCGAAAAACGTGATCCCTTTATTGAACAGCAGCATGCCCACCATCTGGATATTTGCCTGCAGTGCCCTGACCAGTATCATAGGAAGTACACTGGCATAAATAAGCTTGACAGGGAACCTGCCCCTGGCACCCCGCACCGCACTATGGGCCAGAGGTATCTCGATACGCGTGGATTCTACATATACCACTACAAGGAAGATCAAGACTGTACTTATCAGTGCCAAGATACCGCCATCAATGAAAACGTTCTGGAAAGCATTATCTGAGAACAGGTTGCCAAGTCCCACATCGGTAGTGAAATACAGCCATTTAGGTAAAAGGCCAACTGGTGCACTGCCAGGTCCTCCCGGGCGCGTTATACTGAACAGGCCCGTAACGATCGCCTGTGACACTCCTGCCACAATGAACAGTCCCACGCCAGAACCTATACCCCATTTGGATACCACCTCATCCATGAACAGTATCAAGGTTCCGCCAATGAATATCTGAATGAATATGATCAACAGCACAAGGTCCAACCCGGCTGCGGCCGACATGTTAAAATCCGCTGCCAGTATGGCTGCCAGGCCGGCATCTGGCTTGATGTACCCGCCTAAGATCTGGGGCAGTGCTGTCAATATGATCATCACAAACACCAGCAGTTTCTGGACTCCCTGGAAGATAGCCTGGTCCTGGGGGTTGCTCAGGTCCATCTTGATCACATCAGCTCCCACCAGCAGCTGCAACACAATGGATGCAGTAACAATGGGGCCGATACCCAGTAGCAAGAGTGAACCCGATGCCCCTGCAAAGAATGCCCTGTATTGTTCGAACAGGTCTATGGATTCAGGAGACATGCCAAAAAGTGGAACATTGGACAAAGCGAAATACAGCACTAGTATGCTCAAAGTCCAGGTCAGTTTCTTCTTGAAATGAACATGCCCCTCCGGTCTTGATACAGCCGGAAGTTTTCGCAAGATTGGTTCGATTGTATCCTTTAAGGTCATTAAATCCACCCGATTTTGATATTAATAAATGCAACTGAATTTGATATTAAAAATATGGAATGGAAAAACAATAATTTAACATTATTGCTTTCTTTCCATGAATTAATGATCAGATATCTTCTTCAACGTCTGGTTCCCGGGTCTCTTCGGGTTTTGGTTCAATGTCTAATTCTTTAACCGATGGCATATATTTTTCTATACTGCCGCCAGCTTCTTCGATCTTGGACCGTGCCCTTACACTGCATTCAGAGACTGTGATGGCCATGGGTTTGGTGATCCTGCCATTACCCAGTACTTTCACTATTGGGTATTCCAGTTCTGCCAGATTGATATGATAAACATCGTCTTGTTTATGCGCCTCACCATACTGCACCAGTTGTTCTGCCAGTTCGTCCAGTTCACCCACATTCACAATGGGTTTATTTGAAAGGACCTTTTGTGGACGTTTGAATCCGTGCTTGCCATATGCCATGCCTTTCATGTAATTGCGCACGAAATGATGTTTGCATCCACCCGCGTTACCCCGTCCTCCCCGGCTTCCTCCACCGCGGCGGTTCTTATGTGTGCCACCCCCGCACGTCCTGGAACCTCTGAATTTGGTTACGTTCTTTTTCATAAGTATCACCTCATCTTGTGGAGAAGCGCATTGATATCGTCGCCGTGATAACCAAGTACTCCACCTTCAGGCACCGTTTTCTTGATACCCTTATGTCCTTTCCTGGGCGGATGGAGCCTGAATACAGGGTTTAGCATAGGGACATCCTTGATAGATACTTCACCTGAGCAGATTGCCTGTGCCAGTGCATCGATACCGTCAAAGGAAGTATTCTCCTTAACGTACTCATCATCTAGTGCGCCATTTCCCTTAAGTTCGCCTCGCTTGCGTATAAGCTGGGATAAAGCTTCCGGGGAAATATTTCCCCATGCCACATAGTCCTTCACTTTCTGAATCATACCCTTGTTATGTGGATTCTCTTCAAGGACAACACAGTGATTGAGCCTGTTGAGCCTGAGCATCTTCAGGGTATCCCTGATCTCTGGCCTGGTATTTACCGTACTTCTTAGCCGCACTGCGGTATACATTACTTTGCCCCCACGGTACGGACTACTGCGGTCCTTTTCAATGCTTCATAAGTGGCCTTGGCAAAGTTTAAGGTGGTCCTGGTCTGCCCTTCGGTCCTGGTCCATACGTCCTTGATACCTGCCATCTGCATAACAGTCTTTGCCGTTTTTCCGGCTGCCAGGCCCAGACCCCTGGGTGCGGGTTTCAATATGACCTTTACACTGCCCATCTTACCCACGACCTCAAAGGGCACGGTATGCTCTGTATCGCATCCGCATTCCCACGAACCGCATCCCCGCCTGACACCTGAGATATTGATCTTTGCAGAATCTATGGCCTTTCTGATAGCAGGTCCCACCTGGACATCCTTGCCCTGGCCCAGACCTATGTAACCATCCTCATTGCCTACTACTACAACTGCCCTGAACTTGACACGCCTGCCCGAATCAGTCATCCTCTGGACCATATTTATGTCCAGCACTTCCTCCTTGAGTTCGGGAAGCAGCGCATCCACCAACTGGGGTTCCTTTATAGGGAGTCCCGAGGACAGGGCCTCTTCAATTGACGTTACCTGACCTTCTTTTACCAAATGTCCCAATCGTGTCTTTGGAATCCATTCCGTTTCATAATCGTATGCCATTGTTTAATCCTCCCCGAATTCATTCTTTATCTTTGCCAGAGCTTCCTCGAACTGGGCAGGTATATCCGTACCTGTGTATTCCATGATCTCTTCACCCTTTATCCTGGATTCCTTCGGGAATATCCCAGGGTCATGGGGTACTTCGAAACCCGAATCCACCACACCTTTCAATGCAGCATATACCCGGCAGCCTTTGGATGAGACCTGTAATCCCATATCCAGGATAGCGTTCTCATAACCCGCTGCCTTGGCCTTATACCCGAAGAGCAGGCCAGTAAGATATGCCGCAGGTGTATTACCTGTGCTACCTGTATAGCCGTATTTTTCAAGTTCGCTGGAATCTGCGTGAACCCAGGTATTGTCCCCCTCAGGCTTTGGTGTGGCCAGTTGGAGTTTCATGTGGCGCAGGCTACTGCGTGCCACTATCCTGGGCTGTTTTGAAATCAATAGATGAAGACGCTGACGATAATCGGTCTTACCCTCTCTTCTGCGTCGGAAAGGTACTTTGTATCTTGGTCCTGTTGCCATTCTCAATCCTCCTTGTGTTCAAGGGATTCGATATGCACTTCCATGTGTGCCACATTCCTGTATACGCCGCCTTTGGCCTTGCGGTACATCCTGTTATATGTGGACTTATCCAGCGTACCATCGTCTTTCATTTCATGCAGCCTTCTTCTTAATGCGCGTATTTTCTTTATCCACTGCCTTTTCTTTGGATTGCGTGCACCTTTGGCTCCTTTTCTTGAACCGTGACCCTTGCGGTGTCCGTACGCCCGCTTAATATCAAGTTTACGGGCTCTGCCCCTGGATACACCCTTCACTGGTTTTGCTTTAATTACGCCCTCAGATATGAGTTCCCTAATATCCTGGCGTGTGATCGCATTAGCAATATCACCGGCAGCTTCCGGATCCATCCATACTCTGTGGACACCTACATCCAGTACATGGGCTGCGATGTTACGCTGGTTACGTAGATCAGTCATTTCACTGCACCTCCTCTTCCATTGGAGCCGTTTCTACTGGGGGGTTCAGTATCTTCAGTCCAAGACTCCTGGCTTTATTGACAATCTCCATTCGCTTACGCTGTCCCACTGTTCTGGCAATGCGAACTGCCTGTGTACTTGGGTCCAGTTCATCAAGATCCTGTACCCTGGCCATCAGCACATCCTGGAAACCAGAGGGATGAAGCCCCTTCACTGCAACGGGACTTCCATATCCTACCCTGGCCATCCCATTCTTTCCAAGGATATAGCGCCGTTTCTTGTTATGCAGTCCCTTGGGCCGTCTCCACGTATTCTTAAGTCTCTTTTTCTTATGCAGATCAGTCTGGACAAAATTTGGCTTTTTGGCTTTTTGCTTCTTCCTGACCTTCATCAGTCTCTTGGATTCGGGATCCAGTTCAAGTTCTGCCGTTGGGACGGCTTCGATTTCTTTGTCTTCTTCGTCGCCTTCTCCAGCTTGATCTTCGAATTCCTTTTCAGCCTCAACTTCAACTTTTTCAGTCCCGACTACTTCTTGTTTAGATTCTTCAACTGCTTCACCGGCCTCGATATCTTCATATATCTGGGAAACCTCGTTCTTGATCCTCTCAGCTAACTGGTCGGTAATACCTTTAACCCCGGATAACTCCTCAGCAGTGGCATCGTTCAAGTCCCCAATCGAAGTATATCCTGCTTCATACAGGGCCTTTGCCCTGGAGTCGCCGACTCCTTTGATTGAAGTGAATTCATTGATTATCTCTTCTTCCATTACTATCACCTACGCTGTCGTCTTCTCCACCACGTATATGCCATCCTGGAATACCCTCGGGTCAAACCTTTTGATCTTAGTCGCCTGCTGGATATTGGCTGCAGTCTGGCCTACATCTTCAATAGCTATGCCTGAAACAATTACCTCGTCACCTTTGGTCTCCACCTTTGTCTCACCATGTATCTTTGCCTTCCTTGGTTTCTTCTCGCCAAGGAAATTCCCGATACTGAGGTGATCCCCTACCACTTTCAACTGGATCGGGAAATGGGAATATACGATCTTCATCCTGTATGTATATCCGTCTGTGACCCCATTGATCATATTATTGATATGGGATGCAATTGTACCCATCATAGCTAACTGTTTTTTCCTGGGGTTAGACGAGTCTACTTTAACCTGATTTTCCTCCAGCACGATGGCAATTCCCGGATACCAAAGTTCACGGACAGATGAACCCCTGGGACCAGTGACTGAAATGTTGTTACCTTCCAGTACTACAGTGACCCCTTCGGGAATGTCTAATGTCCTTTTCAAATCTTTTGGCATTTTCCACACCTCAATATACATATGCCAGCAGTTGCCCGCCAACTACCCGGGACCTGGCTTCAATATGGGACAGCACCCCGTCAGACGTTGTTAGTATCAATGTACCGAAATTACGGGCCGGAAGGTAGCGTTTTTCCCATTTTTCAAAGTCATGGTACCCAACGGATGACCTGGGTTTGATGACTCCGCATTTGTTGATCTTTCCAATAAGTTCCACTTTGATCATACCCGACTTGCCGTCGTCTATGAACTCGTAATTGCCAATGTACCCTATATCCTGCATTACTTTCAATACATTACCTATCACTTTTGATGCAGGATGTATGATGCAGTCGGGTTTACCTGTGCTCTCTGCATTGATTATGGTTGAGAGTGCGTCTGCCAGTGGGTCTAATAATACCATTCTATTTACCTCACGAATATTTGTTAAATCCCATGTCAGGTGCAATTTCCCTGAAACACTGCCTGCACAGGTATATTCCGTATTTCCTTACAAGACCCTGTTTCCGGCCGCACCTGCGGCACTCGTTGGCGCCTCGGCCGAACTTGTTTCCAATCTCTGCGACTGTTTCTTTGCTCATGCCACTACCTCCACTCCGTAATACTCATTCATAAAGGCCATAGCACCCTGCTTTGTCATTTTGTGAATGTTTGGTATCTTTCGTTTTCCGATCTTACGCCTGTTTATCCTGTAACCCGGCCTGGTCAGTGACACACTCACATCCATGCCATAAATACCAATATTAGGGTCATACTTCATTCCTTCATAATCAGTATGTTCCTCTATCCCGAAACTGAAATTCCCTGTATCATCGAACTGGGATTCCCTTAGTGAATTCTCGATAATGCCAAGACTGGTCTTAAGGAAATTCTCTGCAAGTTTGCCCCTTAGTGTAACTTTACACCCGATAGGTTCGTTCTTTTTAATGGAAAAGGTTTGCAGTGTTCTCTTGGCTTTTGTCCTTACAACTCCCTGCTGGGTGATCTCACTAAGGATGTCTTCTGCCTTATTGAGCCTCTCACCACTCTCGCCCACACCTATGTGGACTGTGACCTTATCTACCCTGGGTATTGTCATAACATTATTCTCACTCATCGATCTCATCTCCCAGGTTGAATTCCGGTTTGTCAGTACCAACTACGAACACGTAATCCTCAATGGTCTCGAACTGTGTACCATCGTCCTTTGACAGCACCACCATATTATGCCTGCTGCTGCGTACGGACTTGATCTCTTTGATCTTGGCAAGCTGTCCCGAATGGGTGCCGCCTATGACTACAGCCAGGTTCCCTGGTTCGTACTTGATGTGTTTGTGAATACTCTTGTCAGGAATATCAAGGATAATCGTATCCCTTGTTTTGTAATCATTACTGGCAAGGATATTTGTCCCGTCATGAAGGTTCAACTGTACCTTCCCGTCCTTGACTGTGGTCTTGTTGAGGATCCTGCAGGGTTTCTTTGGATTATCCACATCCAGTTCGTTGAGCCTTAATCGACCCTTGGGGTCCAGGAGCATCCTGTAAGATACTCCCAGTTTTGGAACCTGGATTACATCAAAGATGCCTACAGGGAACTTATGGTTCCTCCTCACAATACCGTCAACCAGTATGTTGCCCTCGTTGAGGACACGCTTTGTCTCACGCATATTATCTGTTAATTTCAATATATCCCTGATAAGCACACCCAGCGGTAAGGCCTGTTTAAGTGAATGGGGGCCCGGGTTTGGTTTGGTCACCCAAACACTGGTCTTTTTGGATATAGGCCAGCTTCTGGGTGCTGCCATTCTTTTCTGATGTCTGCTCACTTTTCTTCGCCTCCTCTGTTGAGGGTAAGTTTCCTTATATCGTCATTTAGTTCAAGTTTGGTTATCATAACATTGGACGGTTGTACCGGTCTGGGTACCTCGGTACCGTCAGCCTTGGCCACGCTTACGCCTTCCACTATGATAGTACATCTCTTTAAGTCCACCAGTTCTACCTTACCTTCAGTACCGGTATGGTCACCGCGCATGACCATTACAGTGTCATTCACATTTACAGGAATGTTACGCTTATTGTACTTGGCCCTGAGTTCATGACTTAACTGGACACTCATCAATTTCTGGCGCTGGTGAAGCGACGCATTATAGCGTGCCTTGCGCTGTTTTCTCGGTTGTTTGGATTCGATCTTCATTGATAAGCACCTCATACTATAATTGAAGCTGCCGTAGCTATCTTGCTGAATCTTTCAGCCGCTTCCCTGGCAACCGGCCCTTTGATCTCTGTACCTTTTGGGATACCGTCCAGATCAGTGATCACTGCGGCATTATCCTCAAAGGAAACACGAAGTCCGTCCGGACGCCTGTATTCCTTTTTTTGCCTTATCACCACTGCATTCAGTACCTGCTTACGCATCTCAGGTGTGCCTTTTTTTACACTGACCACCAGCATATCTCCAATTCCTGCTTTTGGATGCCTGTTCTTGACACCCCTGTACTTTTTCACGGAAATGATCTCTACCTGCCTGGCACCTGTATTATCCACACAGTCCAGCCTGGCACCGGCATTCAATGCACGGGGTATCTTGGCTTTCATCCCGATCATTTGGTCACCTCGATCACTACGAATTTCTTAGTTTTGCTAAGCGGCCTGCATTCCGCGATCTTTACCACGTCCCCCTCTTTTGCATTGATACAGGGGGGATTATGGGCATGCATCTTTGACTGCCTTTTTTCATATCGCTCATACTTAGTAACCAGTTTCTCAAAGGTCCTCTTCACAACAACTGTTTTATCCATCTTACTGCTGACCACTGACCCGGTAAAAACCTGACCTCTTACTGGCAGTGTCCCATGGAATGGACAGTTGATATCATTACACTCCTCATCAGGAGAAGCATTAATGTCCAGTCCTATGTCTCGTGTCATCTTATATTCCTCATTATTATATGATATTTATTTATTCTTTCTTCGTCTGAAGCTTTTCTTGAACTTTGTCTGAATGCGGTTTTCAGGTTGTGAGAGCAGTAAAGTTCCTTTTACCTTGACCCGCGTTCGGGCATCTGGCAGGTAACGTCTACCATTGCCCGCGGGTATTGTGAATATGAAATCAGTATGGGATTTGGGCACCATTCTAACATGCCCGCCGTCCACATCGATCTTCAATATATTCCTGGTTTCGTCGATCACCTTTCCTTTTATTCCTATTTGATATGGATTAGTGCTGTCCACCACCTCTACCTCAAGCCCTATCAATTCGTGATGGATGAGGTTGTTGGGTGATATCTGCATATATTACCTCTTATTCGCCGGTCTCCTTCTGGATGGTCTTGATCCTTGCAATGGTCCTTCGCAGCTCACCGATGCGTCCCGGGTTCTCTGGGGCACCGCCTGAGGATGCAATGGCACGTTCCCTGATGAGTTCGGCATTAAGTTTCTCCAGCTCGTCCAGTTTCTCTTCCCGGCTCAGGTTACGGATCTCGTCCACTCGCAGGATCGCCATTACTCTTCATCTCCTTTGTTTTTATGTGTCCTGGAACTGGGGTGCCAGTAATCATAACCTTCGTGTTTGTGTTCTTCCACACCATCGTTGATACGTGTCTGTTCACCTTCCGGCAATTCAATATCAGGCGATTCAACCGGCTTTTCAACTGTTTCTACGGTGGATTCGGCTTCAACAGCGGGTTTAGCTTCAACATTAGGTTCTGCTTCAACGGCGGGTTCGGCTTTAACGGCTGTTACCGGTTCTTCTTCAGTGACCTCGGTCACAGGGACCGCTGCAGCAACCGGATGTGGTACAGACATAGGATGCCAGTCCAGGTCATCATGTGTGTGTTCCCACACACTGCCTACCTGCCTGATATTCTTCATCCTTGGCTCCTCCGGTGTTTTTTCCAGTACCTCTTTGATACCTTCCTTTGCCTTTGCCTCAGGTTCAGGCGTCTCAGGTGCGGCCGGAGTTTCATCTTTTAGCATGTAGAACTTACCTGGCAGTTCAGTGCCGGGTTGTACGATACGTACTCGGCACCCGATAGTACCCAACTTTTTTACGGCAGTGGCAAAACCGGTATCCACCAGTTCTTCAGCCGGTTTACCTGCATGCTTGATGTATCCTTCGACCATCTTGGATACCTTGGACCTGGGTCCAGTGAACTTTCCTGATAGGACTATCTCACAACCCAATGCTCCCGAATCCATAATTCTGCGAAGCATGTTATAACCCGCTTTCCTGAAGTACCATCCCCTTTCAAGTGCATTGGCCAGACGATTTGCCATCATCTGGGCATTGAGTTCAGGTACCTTAATCTCCTGTACGTCGATCTGGGGATTATCTACATTATAGACATAGGACATATCATTGGTAAGACGGTGTATGGTCTTGCCGCCTTTACCGATGACCATTCCAGGTTTCTCTGCAAATAATGTTATCTGGGTGCCCATGGGCGTACGGTTAATGACCATTCCACCGTATCCGGCACGTTCAAGCTGCTTGGTAAAATATTCATTGATCCTTGCCTTGGTCAGCCCGTCCTGCACGAACTTTCTTTCAATTCCCATGTTCACTGCACCTCCTGGATTATCATTTCTATATTCACTGTCTCTGTATTCTTGGGAGATGAACTGCCCCTTGCCCGCGGCCTGTAGCCCCTGATGACCCGGCCCTGTTTGGTAGCGATGTGGGCTATCTTCATATGGTCGGAATCCAGGCCCTTATATTCTGCATTGGCTTCGGCATTCACCAGTAACTTAATAAACTCCTTTGCAGCCTTCTGTGGATACCTGCCTGCAGCCATGGGACCTCTGCGGTGTCCCATACTGTCGTTATGACGCTTGAACGGGACTGCCTGTTTCAGGACGGTTACATCCTCAAGGTACTTTCGTGCCTGGCCTGTCTTCATACCTTTGATAGCCCTGCATATCTCCCTTGAATGCTTGGGTGAAATATGGAGTTCATGAGCCATGGCCCTTGATGTAGTATCAGGGTCTGCTTGTAATGAATAAGCAATTCTTGCCATCTGGTCTTCCTCCATTATTTCAGCGGTACGAACTTGCTGGACTTGGTAGCTCCCACACCGGCCGAACCGTGTGAAACCCGCTTGCGGGTAAAGGAATATTCACCAAAATAGTGTCCCAGCATCTCGGGTATGACCTCGACCTTTTCGAAGCTCTTCCCGTTGTGTATCTCCAGATTGAGGCCTACCATCCCAGGAAGGATGATCATATCCCTCAGGTGTGTCTTGATGGTGGTATCTCCGTCATTGATCTTGTTCAATATTTTCTTATGTTCATCGCCAAGCCCGCGGTTGATGGTCCTGCGCTGTCTTGCAGGCAGGAGTTCAGCAAACTCTTCCAGGCTCAACCTTTTCAGGTCCTGGAGAGTTTTTCCCCTGTAGGTAAACTCACCCTTTCTCTTGGGCAGTTTGGTGATTGATTTCTTTGCCATGCCTTATCACCTCTTTCCTGTTCTTCTTGCCGCAATGGACCCGACCTTCCTGCCTGGCGGTGCTCTTCGGCTCACAGTCTTGGGTCTTCCCGGATGCTGCCATCCACCGCCTCCGAAGGGGTGGTCTATGGCGTTCATTGCCACACCAGATACCCTGGGATACTTTGCTGCTCTTGTCTTTAATTTATGATATTTCTTCCCGGCCTTTACAAATGGCTTATCGACCCTGCCTCCGCCCGCCACTACTCCTATAGTAGCTTTGCACTTCGGATTCAACCATTTTGTGGTTCCACTGGGCATCTGCACCACGGTCTTACCCACATCATGGGCGATCAGCACGGCATATACACCGCTTGACCTGGCAAGTTGCCCGCCGTCACCGGGCTTGTTCTCAATATTACACAACAGTACACCTTCAGGGATCTCTCGTAGTGGCAACGTATTACCTGGCAGTATCTCTGCAGAAATACCGCAAGCGATCTCCTGTCCCACTGCAATGCCTTCCGGAATCAGTATCAGGCGTTCTTCCCCGTTGTCCAGGCTTATCCTTGCAATAGGTGCAGACCTGGCAGTATCGTGAAGTATCTCAATGACCTCGCCTTTAACTGTTTCATCCTGATCCACTTTGATGTGTTTAAGCTGGGCCTTGAACTTGTGGGAGGGTGCCCGATAGGTTGGTGTTCCTTTACCCCGGTTCTGTGAAATAATTCTTTTTCCCATATCTTTTCACCTTCCCTAGAATATTCCAAGTTTGGATGCAAGTTCGCCGGCTGTGTTATCGCCTTCGAAGGCTACGATAGCCTTTTTCTTCCCTTTCATAGTAATCATTGTTCTCACTGAAAGCACAGGAATATCGTACAGTTCCTCGATCTCTTTTTTGATCTGGCCCTTGGTGGCATTGATATCAACCACGAACTGCAATTTGTTCTCGTCCTCGATATGGAAAGTGGCTTTCTCTGTAACAAAAGGATGCAATATTATTGACATTGATCACTCCTCCCCTAATACCTTGATAGCAGATTCTGACCAAATGACAAGCCTGCCTGCATGGGTACCTGGTGCCAGCAGTTCAGTATTTAACCTGTTCACATTGATCACGTCCACACCTGATAGGTTCCTTGCCGCACGTACGATGCCGTTATCCTCGCCTATTACAATAAGCAGGCTTTTGGGCTTCTTGTACTTGCGTCCGCGTCTCTTGCCTCCGCCTGCCCTGATATGCTTACCGTTCTTTGCCCTCATCACATCATCGTACACGTTAATGGCCTCCATGAACCCGATAACCTCTTTAGTTGTCTTGATACCCTGGAATTCATCATCAGCTACAATGGGCAACTCAGCATCGAACCTGTGTCCCCTGTTCTGGACCAGTTCGGGATTTGCAGTGGCTGCAATTGCAGAATTGATGGCCTTGTACCGTTCCTTCTTGTTGATCTTCTCAGAATAATCTTTCTCAACCTTTGGAGGATGGGCTTTCCTGCCGCCCCTTGCCTGGGTGATACGGGCCACACGGTTACCTGTCTTGATCCTGGGTACACGGGCTACACCGCGACCGGGACCCCAGTTAGCTGCCGAAGTCTGCATACCGGCATAGGGTGTGGGACCGTAGACCTGTAACCTGTTGGCCTGAGCCGCCAGTACAGCTTTCTTGATCAGGTCCGGCCTGTACATCTCATCAAATACAGCGGGGAGCTCGATATCGCCTTTAGAGGCTCCTGTAATATCCATGATTTTTGCTTTACTCATATCTTAATTCACCCCTGCTTTGACTCTATACTGATATATGATACCTGGGGTGCACCGATCTGCTGTTTATCGCCCCTTATGGCTGGTCTTAGCCTGATAAGCCGCTTCTTTGGACCCGGAACACTGCCTTTTAATAATAAATAATTCCCGCTTACTTCCCCATAGTTCAGGAATCCGCCTTTAGGGGTCACTTCCCCACCGTTCTCACCGATCTTGATGATACGTTTATTATACTCTGTCCTCTGGTGATAACCGGTCTGGCCCAGTTGTGGTACCCGCCAGCTCACTCTTGAGGGGTTCCATGGGCCCAGGGTGCCTATCTGCCTGAGACTGCCCTGTCTGCTGTGTTTGTGTTTCATCAGGTTGATGCCCCACCGTTTCACAGGTCCCTGTGTACCTTTACCTATGGTAATGGCTAATACGTCGATCATATCACCGGTATTGAAAACGTCAGAAACGTCGACTGATTTCCCTATCAAGGATGTTGCATATTCAAGTCTTGTGGCCATATCCCCGCCAACTATCCTGTTCTCCATCACATCAGGCGTCTTTTTTGGGATTCCTGCTATCAGGGATGGGAGCGTGTAAGAGATCAAATGGATGTTTGCTACTTTTCCTTCTTCAATCAGTTTCCCAATCTTTTCGAGTGCCTTTTTCGTATTGGTTTTCTTTGGTGTGAACAGTTTTTTGTCTAATGTGGGATCAAGGTCATTGGACCATGCTTCACCCAGTATTTTTGTGCCGTAAGGTCCTGGTTTTCCATATACCCTGATTGCTGCAATTTTCATTGCAGGTACTTCAAGCACTGTCACCGGAACGGAAATTTCCGCACCTTCGGTGAGACTTTTGGGCTTATCGTCCATCATGATCACATGGGTCATGCCGACTTTATATCCGGCAAAACCGCCCAGCTTGGGCTCATTGTTTCCTTCGGACCATGATCTCATAGTAGGTATCTGGCTCTTTGCCCTTTTCCTCGGGCTGAAGGCCAGTGATCCTCGCCTTGGTCTGTGTAAATTTGCCATTCTCTTCCTCCTGGTTATAGGATTATCCTATTCGCTGTGGTGGGACGATCGTAGCTTACCTGACCAGGTTCAGCGCAGACAGTGTAGCCCATACGGCCTCTTCTGTCCTTACTGTGGCTGTTCCCTGTCCAGGTATGGTATTGAGCACTTCACAATGGAAGTCTGAGAGTTTGAAACCCTCTTCGGCCAGTATAGTCTCTATACCTTGCCTGGGTGAGCCAAATACCACAGCAGTATAATTAGACTGCTTTGTCTGTTCACCGATCTGTGCCAGGAGTGTGTTGTCGAGCAACTTACCCTGGCGGGATGTGGCGATTATCAGGGCACCTTCTTCTGAAATCTTTTCCAGCGCCCCTGACAGGCTGTCTTCTACTGCTGTATGGTATCCCCAGTACATGGGGATCTCGTCCTTTGTTACCAGCTTTGCTTGTATTGGTCTTCGCGAAAAGATTCTGACATTAACGCGCTCGCCAGTTCGCACTTTACTTGAAGGTGCTTCGAGGCGGATCGGGCTATCGATTCCGATATCGACCCATGCACTTTTGTCAGATCCGACTTTTTTCTCGCTTTTCTTTTTCTGTGGTCCAGGGACCACTACCCCAACCCGGAATTCTCCTTCGTTGAGGTTCGATGATCTTGATTCGATGGGATGATGCAGTGTCCTTAGCGGCGGTAACACCCCTGCATGCTTTAGTTCCTCCCTGAGGGGGAACAGGTGTTTTCGCAGGTACTGTGGTGTCTCTGCATATCTCAACAGCAGGTCTATAAACCTACTGTCATCGAATTGCGGGTCGCGGTAGATGATTATCTTTCCGACCCTGAACACTGATGCCGCTCTTGCAATCTGTCCTACCTTATATGTCTTTATTCTCCTGTCCCTTGTTTCTGCTGTAAGGGATGAGGGTATAAGTATTGTCAGGTCTGGACTTCCCCTGTCCGGGGCTAAAGATGGCATAAGTACTTTCCGCATATGATATTGTAAGAGATATATAAGTGTTTGCCAGTGTTTGCCGTTTCAGCAGAAATCTTATTACCTATAATGGATTTCTATGTTATGAGGTGCAGTATAAATATGTGTTTTGTTGATTCAAGCACTGCAGATAGCGTGGACCTGAGCGCTGCTGCAATGACAAGATATGAATGCAGTGCATGTG
>JAUWRA010000077.1 GCA_030610815.1 Methanosarcinales archaeon | reverse complement strand
ATTGCCACTGGTTAAATGGTCCGTCGGCATCATCCCCGTAAACAACAATATCTATCTCATCTGCTTTCCTGCCAATACTCTCCAGTATCGAGATAGCGGCTATTTTCACAAGATTCTGGGGTGCATATTCCGGCTTAACTTTCTCATCTGTTTTTTCACTTTGCCACTCTGCTGTCATCTGTGCCGAGTTATCTATAAGTATAGCCAGGTTGTTCCACTGCTTATCTTTTATTTTCATCCTGGAAACAATTGTGTCAAGACGCCGTCCATGTGTACAAATATTTTGGATCGTGCGGTCAATACTGATGATACCGGTCCCGCTATATGTCTGGTAGGCAGTCCTGCCGATAAATGGCTGTATATAGAAATTTGTCTTCAAATAAAGATTCCCGATATTTCCGCACTCTCTCAAAAGGGAATTAAATGTGAGGTCATGGGGATGTTTCATGTATGAAGTACAACGGACAGTAAGTTCGCCTTCGAGAACAGGCTCATACACTTCAGTTTTATCTTTATTTTTTCTTTTGAACATTTTTTCACAATTTATTCCCTATAGCAAGTGCGATCTCCTGCACAAGTTTTATGGAATACTGGTCGGTTTCGTCAGCTATAACAATTCCCTGGTGCAGGGCAGCATCTGTGAATGTATGCTTGATATCAGAACCCTGTTTAATGGACAGGTCACAGTACCGTGCCATTTTTATCACGCCATCAGTAGAAAGCCCCTGTGGCAGGCTCCTGTCCTTTTTCCATGCTTCCCTGGTCTGTTCGGAAAATTCCAGTACAGCTTCCAAGATCTCATCAGGAAGCATTGGAGTAATGTTCTTTATCACGTTTCGTTCTGTGGCCTTACTGGCATAACCAACATAGATGGGAATAAAACGCCTCTTCAATGCGGCACTGAGCTTGAAAGTGCCTTCATCACCGAAATTGGATGTGGCTATCAATACCCAATCATCTGGTTTCCGGAGTATTTTTTCCTGGAACTCAAGAGGTAACGAACCGGTAGATAATAGCAGGAACAGGCCGGAATATGCAGTACTGGGGGCCCGTGTGAACTCATCGATGAGCATGTTGCGCCCGGACTTCAATGCCCTGGTTATGGCACCTTCTTTATATGTGAACCGCTCGGCCAGTTCAGGATTGCCTGACATTGCCAGTGGATGGAATCCACCGATCGTGTGATATTCGGTCATCCCTTCCGAAGCCTCGACCTTGATATAACTGTCCTCACCGTTGCCAAGACTTGTAAGGATATGTTCTGCGATAGTCGTCTTGCCGTTCCCAGGGGGGCCGTAGAACATGACGGGGTAACCCAGTTCGATATACCTGAGTGCTCTTAGTATGGACTCGTCCTGGCCTTTTACTTCACAACTTTCAAGTATTCTAAGATAATCTTCTGTAGTTAACATTCTGTATACCTGCCAGATATGGGGGATATATTAATAAAATTGAATATTCAGTTCACTTAAAAGCAAATTCGGATTCCCGTTCTATCAATTTCAGGAGTTCCGTTGCCTTTTCTTTGGAACCAATATCATATTTGGATCGTAGGAAATCTACCTGTTCCCTGTAAGTCCCGATCTTCTGGGCAGCCACGAGCCTGTTGACCTTGCCCTTGCCAAACTCTTTCTTAAAGCTCTTCATGTCTTTGATCACGTCTTCGAAGGGATCATATTCTTTTTTAGCTTCAGGTATTATCTCTTTTTTCGTAGTAATATATGTAATGGTTCCATCTCTTGCAATCTCTTTTTTCAAATTGAAGGCATGGAGTGCAAATTCATAAACATTGAATACAGCCACTATCAGTATCACATTTGGAAGGATATAAAAATATCCTGTGGAAATAGCGAAAAATATTAGGTCCTCACTATTATTTGCAATAAACAATTCCAGTGAGAAATTCTCCATAATAGTGTCACCACCGGTCAATGCAAAATATGTCAGCAGCCCCAGGACAATATAAATAGGCACTGTTAATATAGCCCCTTTGAGAACCTTGAAAAACCTTTTTTCGATGGATAATGATATATTATCAATGGTTGATGCCAATGACCTGACCCAAAAGGATGGGATTAAAGCCCAGAGCACGATCAGCAATAATAATAGATCTGATTTTGAATTTACAAACGACAGACCACTGAAAACTACAGAGAAAATAATTACCCCCGCACCCATAGAACCAAAAATAACACCATTCTTTTTACCATCGATCAGGGCTACAAGGACTGCGATGGCATTTGCAATGGCAAACAATGAAACGGGAATAAAATCAGTATTGAAGATCTTAAAGTATTCCGGTGATATCATTTTTACTTCTGCATCCAATAATAAGTGTAAATAGGATCCATGGTATGTTGCGCCTATTATCCAGAATGTAGTAAAACCGACAATTACATACATCAGGCTCTTAACTGTCGTGTCTTTGATATGCCGGACCATTGAAACACTGGATGCCGATATTAGTAACAGTCCAATAAAAATGATCACTTTGAAATTGTCAACAGGGTTATTTGAAATGATTATGTATGGAATTGCCAATCCCAGCACTGCAAATAAAAACACTATCAGTATGGGAATTGCACCATGTATCTCCTTCTTTTCATTAATATCTTTAGCATTATTTTTCAAATAAACGCCTCACAAATAATAATAATAACAAATATACCTTTGCCACCATAATAATGTTGTATTATGTTATATTAGATAATATTAATTCTATTATAAATGTTTTCTGTGATAAAAAATAATAATTACGGATATTTGCTGGAATTTTCCATTAGCAGTGTAATATTTCGTAAAACTCCATTTAACAAAAGTTTTTTATAGAACTACAAACACTCATTAGCACCTAATCTATTTAGGAGGTTAATCAAATTATGGCAGCACAATTAGGTGGACAGCCGATATTTATATTAAGAGAAGGGACTGAGCGTTCCAAGGGCAGAGAAGCCCAGAACAATAACATTATGGCAGCTAAGGCAGTGGCCAATGCCGTGAGGACTACCCTTGGACCGAAGGGCATGGATAAAATGCTTGTGGACGGCCTGGGAGATGTGGTAATTACCAATGATGGTGTAACGATCCTAAGAGAGATGGATATAGAGCATCCGGCAGCCAAGATGGTAGTAGAAGTGGCCAAGACCCAGGATGATGAAGTGGGCGACGGCACAACAACTGCCGCCGTACTGGCCGGAGAACTCCTTAATGTAGCAGAGGACCTGCTGGACCAGAATGTACATTCCACTATAATTGCCAGTGGATACAGACTGGCAGCCGACAAGGCATCTGAAATACTGAAAAGCATTGAGAGAACAGTAACAGAGGACGATGAAGACCTGCTCTTGAAAATCGCTGAAACTGCGATGACGGGCAAAGGCGCTGAGAGTTCCAAGGATAAATTGTCAAAACTTGTGGTCAAGGCAGTAAAATCCGTTGTCGAGGTAGAGGGCGGCAAGAAAGTAGTTGATATTGATAACATCAAGGTCGAGAAAAAGGTCGGCGGCAGCATTGAGGATTCGGAACTGATCGAGGGCATGGTCATTGATAAAGAGCGTGTGCATCCCAATATGCCTAAAGTGGTGAAAGATGCAAAGATAGCCATGATCAGTGAACCTGTAGAGTTCAAGAAGACCGAAGTGGATGCAGAGATCAATATCACATCTCCTGACCAGCTCCAGTTGTTCCTGGACCAGGAAGAAAAAATGCTTAAGAACATGGTAGATAAGATCATTAATTCCGGTGCCAACGTAGTGGTCTGCCAGAAAGGTATTGATGATATGGCACAGCATTATATGTCCAAGGCCGGGATACTGGCTGTAAGGCGTGTCAAGAAGAGTGATATGGAGAAATTATCCAGGGCATCAGGCGGTGCTGTGGTCACTAATATTGACGAGATTGCTGAATCAGACCTGGGACATGCGGGCATGGCAGAAGAGAAGAAGACAGGCGGCGATAGCATGCTTTTCATCACCGGTTGTAAGAATCCCAAGGCAGTAAGCATTATCATCCGCGGCGGTACAGAACATGTTGTGGACAGTCTGGAACGCGCACTTGAAGATGCACTGCGTGTGGTCGGTGTTGTCATCGAAGATGAGAAACTGGTCGCAGGCGGCGGCAGTCCTGAAGTAGAACTGTCCCTCAGGCTGAGTGAGTATGCTGCTACATTAAAAGGCAGGGAACAACTGGCAGTAACTCAATTCGCAAACGCACTGGAAGTCATTCCACGTACTCTTGCAGAAAATGCCGGACTGGACCCTATCGACATGATGGTGGAACTGAAGTCCCAGCATGAAAAAGGTAACAAGAATGCAGGTTTGGACGTATATACCGGTGATGTCATCGACATGATGGATAAGGGTGTTGTTGAGCCTCTAAGGGTAAAGACCCAGGCAATAAACAGCGCAACCGAATCGGCTGTCATGATACTGAGGATCGATGATGTTATTGCATCTACTGGCGGCGGCGGAGGCGAAATGCCACCAGATATGGGCGGCGGAATGCCGCCCGGTATGGGCGGAATGCCCCCAATGATGTAAGTGTAAATATTCAATGAGGCGTACCCTGCGGGGTACGTTCAATTCCTTTTTTTAACTTTTTTGAAACTATTCAGCCCTTTCCCCATTTTGCCCAACTCATTTTAGTATCCTTATTTTGCATTTTTGTGCAGTCCATTATTGAATACAGGTAATTTTATAGTATTGCAATTAGTATTGTTCATTGAATGTACAAGATTCGCATACACGGTAGAGGAGGCCAGGGAGCAAAAAAAGCTGCCAAGATGATAGGGCTGGCTGCTTTCAAGATGGGAAAACAGGTCCAGGATTTTGCATTGTACGGTGCAGAACGGCGCGGCGCACCTGTAATGAGTTTTGTCAGGATAAACGATGACCCCATACTGGAGCGGGGGTATGTGGACGACCCTGACGTGGTCCTGGTACTTGACAGGACATTGCTGGACCTGGTCAATGTGGCTGACGGGCTGTCTGAGAACGGTGTGCTGCTGGTGAACTCGGAACATAAACCTGACATTGACACGCCTGCTGAGGTAAAAAATGTGGATGCCACAAGTATTGCCCTTGATACAATCGGCAAACCGATATTTAATACTACAATGCTGGGTGCCCTGGCAAAATTCACGAATATCATTTCAATTGATGCACTGAACTGGGCCATCGAAGAAGAGCTTTCAAAGTATCCACAAAAGTTGATCGAAGCAAACAAAACCGCTGTTAGAAAATGCTATGAGGTGGCAAAGTGAGGGAGGAGGAGATACCTTATAAAGGAATTGAAGGTATCCCTATCATCAGGGAGCCGGGCAGTGCAGCTAAGGTTAACAGGGGCTCATGGAGACTGGTAAGACCAGTACATCATAGTGAAAAATGCACCAAATGCAAGATATGTTATATTTATTGTCCTGATGCTGCTATTAACTGGACTCCTGATGGTCCCGAGATCAACCTGACCTCGTGTAAGGGCTGCATGATATGTGTAGAGGAGTGTCCAACCGGCGCATTGACAGAAGAGAAGGAGGGAGCATGAAACAGACACTGGTTACCGGTAACGAAGCCGCGGCATGGGGCGCAAGGCTGGTCAGGGCCAAGTATATCCCCAATTTCCCTATCACGCCCCAGACCGAGTGTATTGAGACACTGGCCAGGTGGAGTGCAGACGGGGAACTACCTGGAACTTATTTTGACAGGATGGAATCAGAGCACTCGGTCATGAGTGCGGCTGTGGGTGCGGCTGCCGTAGGCAGCCGGGTATTTACTGCGACTTCGTCCCAGGGGCTGTTACTGATGCATGAGGTGTTATACATTGCGGCCGGGATGCGCCTTCCTATTGTGATGGCAACCATTTCAAGGGGGCTGTCTGCGCCGGTCACCTTGTGGTCAGACCACAACGATTTCCTTGACCAGAGGGATAGCGGCTGGCTCATGTTCCATGCAGAGAACAACCAGGAAGTGCTGGATATGGTGCTGCAGGCATATCGCATCGCTGAAGACCCGCGGGTGCTGCTGCCGGCCATGGTCAATATGGACGGATATGTGCTGTCATTCACTGACGAGCCCATCATCATTCCTTCACCTGGACAGGTGGAGGAATTCCTGCCAAAATATGCTCCGGCCCATACGATAGCAAAGAACAGGCCTGTCACTGTGGGTCCGCCGGTGCTGGAAGAGTACTCGATTTTCCGGGCGCAGAACCATGTGGCATCCCGCAATGCCCTTAATGTCATTGAAGAGGTACAGGATGATTTTGAGAAGATTTTCGGCAGGAGGTACCATCTGGTGGACGAGTTTATGCTGGAAGATGCCGAACTGGTGCTTGTGACCCAGGGTTCCATGAGTACCACGGCAAAGGCTGCCATTCTGGAGATGAGGGATGAAGGTATCAAGGTAGGATTATTAAGACTCAGGATTATACGCCCGTGGCCCAATGAAGCAGTGGCCGGGGCGTTGAAAGATGCAAAGGCAATAGCAGTGATCGACCGCAATGTAGCACCGGGCAAGGGCGGTATCATGTTCCCGGAAATAATTGAAACGCTGTACAATCTGGACAGACTACCCCTGGTATCCGGTTTTGTGGTGGGGTTGGGGGGAAATCCGCAGACAGAAAGTAAGGTGAAGGAGATCACCCATAAACTCATGGATGACCTGGCAGCGGGGCGTCCCAGGATGGAATGGAACGATCTGGAGGAGATCTGATGCAGGAGTTCAAGAGTTTAAAGGATATACCGGAACAGGATTATTTCACAGGCGGGTCATCTGCATGTGCAGGCTGCGGCCCGTCCCTTGGTTTGAAACTTGCATTAAAAGTACTTGGGCCTGAGACTATTATCATCAATTCTGCCGGGTGCATGACCTTGCTGCCCCTGTATCCCAACACACCGTTAAAAGCAAGCTGGATACATAATGCCATTGAGAATGCGGCATCAACCGCGGCCGGGGCCAGGCACGGCCTGGACAACCTGGGGAACGGGGATATGAATGTAGTGGTGTATGCCGGAGATGGGGCCACCTATGATATCGGCTTTGCATCCCTGTCAGCAGCAGCGGCCAAGAACGAGCGCATCATCTACATTTGTTACAATAACCAGTCATACGGCAACACGGGTTTCCAGTGGTCAACGGCAACACCTTACGGCAGCGAGACCAAGACTACGCCAAGGGGGAAGGAAAACCCCACCGGGAACACGATTGTCAATAAGGACATGCTAAAGATCATGGGTGCCCACAGGGTATATGCAGCCACTGCATCCCTGGCCTATCCTGTGGATTTCCTGAATAAACTGAGCAGGGCAAAAGAGAGGGATGGTTTTTCCTATATTGAACTACTGGGGGCCTGTACTGCCGGGTGGAACTACGACCCCAGGTTGACAATAAAAATTTCTAAGCTTGCCGTGCGCTGCGGCATGTGGCCCCTGTATGAGATAGAGCACGGGATGCTTAACCTGAACAAGGATTTCAATGAACTTAAGCCAATTGATGAATTCCTGAAAATGCAGGGACGCTACCGGGCGCTGCCCCCGGAAGGAGTGGAGCGGCTTCAGGAGCTTATTGATGAGCACTGGGCTGAACTGAAGGAATATAACAAGCAGCGGTATGTTTAGTATGTTCAGTATTTCAGTACGTTTAGTATTTCAGTACGCACAATATTTCAGTATGTTCAGTACGTTTTGTACAGTTTTTCAATCCGAAATGCGTATTTCAAATTTGCAGTGGTTGTGACCTGTACCGAAACATTCCACTTCTTTTGCTCTGACCTGCAGTTTAAGGCTTGCTTCGAAGATACCCTCAATAATTCCCTCAACCAGTGCACACAGGGTCCGCCCCACATCCGGCATATCCGAACAGTCAAAACAGTCGTGTGCGACCAGGGTCAGCGGATCAAGGTTGTCTATCTCGATCTCACCAAGACCGTGTAATTGCCAGAATTTTGCCAGTTCTGGTAATAGTTCCTCAATGGAGCCGGCGACAAAGAACCGACCCATTTTTAGTCCAACATCGTTACCTATTTTCTTGAAAACAGGTTTTGGGTTCATTCCATAAGCTTCCAGGCCGTACCTGATAGTGTGGCATAAAGTCCTGAAAAATTCCATTTCTGAGTTGCCAGATTCGACTGTATCCATCAACTTGTCAATTATTCGATTGTAGCAATTCTGTATCGGTGTCTGGGAATATGCTATGAACTGGGAGTTAAAGGAATAATATTTCTTTCTCTTATCAGATGGGTCTTTTTGTTCCAATATGATATTCTGCATAACCAGGTCTTTCAGATGTACCGATATAGTAGATTTGGCTTTACAGCACTCGTTTACAACATCTTCAAAATACCTGGGCTGGCCGTGGATAAATTCAAGTATCTTGAGTTTGACCGGACTGTCCAGTGCCACTATCCCGTTTTCAGTGGAAAAAATAATAGTTATATTGTTTTTTGGTAACATTTTATTGTAAGTAAATAAAATAATTATACATATATATATTGTTCGTTTTAGGACGAAACACCCCCCTGTAAAGAATAATACTATGGGATTATATTTTTCCCTTGCGGCGTTCGCTTTTGTATTCTTCTACAAGTTTATCCAGCAGATGTTCCTTCTCTTTTTTCTTTTTTGAAGCCAGTTCTTCATTAAAACGTTCCTCCAAAGTGTTTAATTCTTCCGGGTCCACTACACCGAAATCGTCCACGTACTGCACAGGCAATGAGTTCACGCTGAAGAACGGCAACTCCCTTTTATAGAACTCTTCCACAGCATTATGTGCGGGTTCACCCCTGAAGATAACTGCCCTGACCTGGAGGTCGGCCAGAATGTCCACACCGGCAGGTCCGCCGCCGCTGGCATCTTTGAAGAACAGCACATCGTCCGGATTGATGCCGTACTGTTTTGCAGTAGTAGCAATTGCCTCCCTGGTAAATCCCACTACTACTTTGACAGGAGTTGTGCGGCCGCTGATCTCAAGTGAACGCACCCGTTTTAGTTCTTCCACCTGCAACTTAAGTTCCTCGATTGTCCCCTCCTTGTCCTTAACTGCTGATCTAAGCTGGCGTATCCTGTTCTCACGGATGCGCAGTTCCTTGTACTTACGTATTTTCGAATATGTCCCGGCCTTGAGACTCCTGATATTTTCATCACGGCTTTCAATGATGCGGTTCTTCTTCTTTATCTCAGTTTGCAGTTCTTCCAGGTACGTCCTCAGGCTTTCTATGGTATCCTGCTGCCTTTTTATCGTACCTGTCAGTTCGTCTACCCTCTTATCAGGTTTCTCAATGGGCTTTGCTTCCACCTTTTGCTCTCGTTTCACATCCCTGCCCGAAAGGGATGCAACGGCACTGTCAATGGTCTCCCCCTTCATAACCAGGGCTATGGCCTCGTCAGTATCCAATCCGGGCGGAACCCGTTTTTTTATCTGGTCGAACTTGTTCTTGTTATGGCGGTAGAAACTGGCTGCTGCGCCCAGTGCATCCCGCTCATGGTCATTATTATATCCGTAAGGCTTTGCCAGTCCAATCTTATCTTCCAGGGTAAGTGACTCATCCGGTTCTCCGGAAATGGCATTGAATGAGCGCCTGATCTTTTCCACAGTACCGGGAATGGGTTTTACATCTGTGGCAATTACCAGCGGCCTGCCCTCCTGCGTGATCATTTCAATGATATCAGGTACTGACATGCCCCTGCCGCTGTGCAGTTTAACGAGCTTGCCCTTCAGGTCGAGCAGTGCCAGGCCTGTGGTGGTGCCGGGATCAACTCCTGCGATCATGTATTTACGTTTCTGCTCATCCAGGGGCATAAACCGGATGGCGTCGCGTTCCACTTCCTGTACCTTGACCTGGACATCTCCGCATTTAACAGAAGATATCCGGACATCACTGCGTGGAACGTCTATCAGGAACTCGCCCCTGGTGTATCCGCCGTACCCTTTTACGATGCTGGATGTGTAGTTGATCCCTTTCTCCCGGTTCAGTGCCCTGAGTGTATCTTCGATCTCGCGTGTCTTTTGCCTGACATTACCGTGTACTTTCCTGCGGTAGCGGTTCTGGCTCCACCCGCCCCGTCCGAGTGAGCGTGCCCTGCTGACTTTGATGTATGTCTTATCTTCAAATACGGATACTTCGGCACCTACGTCCATTGCGGCAAGGGCGGCACAGGCCTGGGCTTCCTGTATGGGGTCGAACCTGTCAAAGGTTATACCCCTGGTGCGTGCCAGGCCCACCAGTGGTTCCAGGTGTTCTCCTCCTGTTACCTGCACCAGCCTGGTGCCTCGCGGCAGTTTCCTCATAAAGGATATCAGGTCCCGCCTGCTGGATGTAAGCTCATGTATGTTATCCACGGCCAGTATGGCGGGTCGCTGCTGTCGTATCATTCGTATGAGCTTGTGCAGGCTGACCATCCGGTGATGTTCCATATGACCGCTGGAGGATATGGCGACTGCGTATCTTGGTGCCTGCTTTGCCCCGGGTGAGCCTTTGGTGATGTCTATCCCGAATATGATTTTTTCTGGTGGCATTTGGATTACTGGGGGAATGTATGTGGAGAGTTGGATAAAAGGTTTGAGTATGGTGGGGGGATACCTGATGAACTGAAATTGTAAGCTGTTCAGGGAACATTATGTCGCCCCCGAGATGGAACTGGTACGTGTGTCCGTCCTCAGGGCTTTTAGTGGGTAGTAATGGGACAGAAGGAACTTAGAATGGAAACTGAGGGGATGTAGTCACGACCCTGGCCGCGTCGCTTCGCTTTGTCCGTGGCATTGAAGTGGATGCTCTCGTGTTTTATTGTCTTTAAAATAATTAATCCATTAACATCAATTCAAGCTCAGGTACTTATTAGTTAAAACGAATTAAATGTTAGTAAAATCGAATACAATTGATTTTAAAACCTATTTTCCGCACATCTCAAATGTCTTATCTTCGATTTAATTCATGGCACTTAAAAATCAAATCTTCTTATAGACCTCAACAGGAATATCCAATAATTTGAGAACTAACTGTTGAATCTCGCTCAATTGAGGCTG